>NZ_JBQCZW010000002.1:101470-186618 GCF_052089425.1 Ancrocorticia sp.
CCGGACAGCGCATCCATGTGTTCCATCTTGTTGTTTCCGTGAACAATCAGGAAACCAGGCCAGCCAATGACGAGGGCTAGGACGATGATCAGAACGATGGGCCATTTGCGGCGCTTTTTCCGGGGGCGTCGCGAAGCGGGTGGCCCTGCCGGTGGCTGTTGCTGGTGCGGGGGTTCGGATGGGCGTTGGGGTGGCTGCTCTGGCTCTTGCTGCCCCGAACCCGCGGGCGCGTAACTCGGCGGTTGCTGAGTGCTGGCCGCGGCGGGCGATGTTCTGCGGCGGGGCCGTGGCTCAGAGCTTGGCACATCTTCTGGCCGGAACACCTGTGTTCGGTCAGCTCGGGGCTGTTCGCCGTGTCCCACGTTTTCTGCGCCTTGGGCGGCGGGCCTGCGGCGCTTGTTCGTGGGTTTAAAAGATGGAGGTTGGGACATGTCCTACCCTTGTGCGTTGTCCTTGGTGCACACAGGTGCACTGCTCGTGGTTGAATCGGTCGAAGGCTCAGAGGTTTCTGTGCCGTCGGGTTCAGGGGCTTCGGTCGTGGGCTCAGGAGCTGTGCTTGCTTCAGCTGTTGGTTCGCCGGTGGCCTCGGAGCCAGCGGATTTGGGTTCCTCCACCGTTATTGTTGTGTTGCCCCACTCGTCTTCGCTGGTGGTGAAGGCCTGATCTGCGCTGAGTGCATCCCACAGGACATCGGACTGCGCGTTGGGTGTGACGCGATTTCCCGCCCAATCGAATGGTGTGGTGACGAACTGGATGTTGTCCATCTTGATGCTACGCAGGGAGTTTGCCAGCCCGCCCAAGGTTGGGATATCGCCAAGCCCCTTGCTTGTGTCGAGGTTAGCGGTAGCGGCGTCCAATACCTTGTACAGGGAGGGCATGTTTGTCAGCAGGTTCTTGCTGAGAACTTCGTTCATCATGGCAGTGACCAGCTCTTGCTGGCGGCCAATGCGGCTGATATCGGAGCCGTCCCCGAGAGTCTTGCGGGCGCGGGCGAGTCCAAGTGCCTGCTGGCCATCGAGAAGGCGGCATCCTGCGGGAACCTGAAGCTTGGCTTCTTTATCGTCAATTGCTTCCTCAAAATACATCGGAACGCCTCCAATGGCGTTGACGATGTCCTGGAAGGAACTGAAGTTGAGCACTACGTAGCCGTCCAGTTTGATGCCCGTCATGTTTTCCACTGTTTTCATGGAGCAGGCAGCCGCTGACGGAACGTCACCGGACTGTCCTCCATAGGAGAAAGCGGCATTAAACATGGCCTGTGAAGAGCCTGAGGTTTCGAACGTCTCATCCAGATCCTCGCCCGTACGGACGGTACATGTGGGGATCTCTACGAGGAGGTCGCGCGGGATGGAGACAACGTCAATCCGCTTCCGGTCCTCGCTGATATGGAACAGCATCGTGGTATCGGCTCTCATGCCGTCTACATCGCCGCCAATGTCCTGTCCCTCGCGGGTATCTGAGCCGAGGACGAGGATGTTGAGAGGCCGCCCCTCGTTCTGATCGATTGGTGGGGCAGTTTCGTCCCCGCCCAAAAGATCGCTCACATCTGTTTGGTTGATGTTGCTTTGAAGGCTGTAATACCCAATGGCAAGCGCCGAGCTTATCGTGAGCAGGAAGGCAAGGAGCATGAGCAGGAGGGCGCGCCCGATGTGGCGTGGCGACTTTCCTGCAATGAGATGCGCTTCCGCGCGGCCAGTTTTACTCACGCCCTACATCATACGGGTAGGAGCTTTTTCGTCACCTATTTTTATGGGGAGATTCTCAAATCCACATGGAAGATTCTCAGGTTTCTGAGCGCACCCATGCGCGAATCAGAAGATCTGACGCACCCTTGGAAGAGGAATAGGCAGAGGACGGAATGTAGGGTTCACAGGGCCGGAAGCGGCGATCTTCACCAATCTGAAGGTCCCCGTACACCTCGTCAGTGGTGATGAACAGGGTCCGCACCAGATCGCCGCGATCAATTGAAGGGGCCAATGCCAGCCAATTAGTACCCAACCGCCTTAACACCGTATTCCGCTTGCTTCTTCGTGAATCCCTCATAGATAAGCTGATCGATTAGGCCCTTGCGAGAGAAGCTCATGTAATCGAGATACTCTCGTGCGCACTTAGCCGCCTGCTTGTTCCAGTTCGGGGATATGTAGTCAACGGCGAAGGTAGCGTTGGCCGTGGAATAACCCTCAAACTTCAGCTGGTCGATGAGCCCAGATCGAGAGAAGGCCATGAAGTCCAGATAGTCCCTGGCACTCCCGATCGCGTTCTTTTGGCCCATTGAGAGCGTGGCCCGCTTGGCGGTCTTTGAAGCCGAGGTCTTGGAGGCTGTCTTGTAGCCCGCCTTCGAGCCGGTGACCTTCACCGAGATCCTCTTGTTAGCGTCGGCCGCCTTGAGCTTGTAGGTGGGTTTGGTTGCCTTAGAGATGGCCTTGCCGTTGCGGTACCACTGGTACTTGAATGAGGTTCCCTTAGTCCATGTGCCCTTCTTCACGGTCAGGGTCTTACCGACCTTGGCGGTCCCGGAAATCTTCGGTGTCCCCTTCTTCAAGGCGAGCTTGGCAACCGCCTTGGTCTTCGCGGATGTTGCCGAGGCCGTTGTGTAGCTAGCCTTCGAACCCGTGACCTTCACGCTGAGCTTCTTACCGCCATCAGCGGGCTGCAGCTTGTAGGTAGGCTTTGTTGCCTTAGAGATGGCCTTGCCGTTGCGGTACCACTGGTACTTGAGGGAGGTGCCCTTGGTCCATATGCCCGGCTTGGCCGTCAGGGTCTTGCCCACTTTGGCGGTGCCGGAAATCTTCGGTGTGGCCTTCGTCAGCGCCAGCTTTGGCACTGCCTTCGTGCTGGCGGACGTCTTTGAGGTAGTGGTGTAGCCGGTCTTCGCCCCGGTCACCTGAACCGAGATCTTCTTGCCTGCATCGGCGGTCGTCAACGTATAGGTGGCGTTCGTCGCCCCTGAGATCGTCTTTCCATCTGCGAACCACTGATATGTGGGAGTTACTCCCTCAGTCCAGGTACCTATTTTGGCGGTCAGATTGTTGCCCACCTTGAGCGTGCCGGAAATTGTCGGTGTGGCCGCGACAAGGGTGCCAGCCGTGACCGGGCTGGTGGCGTTCGACGATACCGAGGTGTCCTGATAGCCGTCCTTATATCCAGTGGCCACGACAGAAATGACGGAGTCCAGATCTTCGGAAACCACAGTGTAGGTGGTTGAGTTAGTTCCGGCGATTGGGATGTCTCCTCGGAACCACTGATAATCCACGCCGTCGGCCACGGGCACGAAACTTGATGCCCGAGCATGTGAGACGGTTAGGACATCACCCACCTGTGCGCTCGTTTGGATGCCCGGATGTGGCGCCTGCAGGGTGGGAGTCTCGCTGAGTCCCGGTTCCGACGGTAGCTCCTCATCGGCATATGCCGGGATGGCAGAGAAACCCGAGAGGGCTAAGAGAGTTGCGATAATGAGGCTGATTAGCTTTGTAACGTGGCTCACTTCTTTGTCCAGTGCCCCGCCAAAGCGCGCGTCCGTATTCATGTTTTCCTCACAAGTCTCAGCCCCGGCTCCGTCACTCGGGGGCTACAATGATGGCTTGATCATACTGCGCCGGAGTGGACGGGACAATCACTTAGATAAGTGATCTAGAGCAAGTTTTCGCGGCGCTCGCGCCTACAGCTTTTCGCCGCCTTCTTCCCGATTCAGCCAGAGCAAAATCGCGGAGAGGGAGTGGGCATCGCGAACTTCGCCGCCACTGACCATCTGGAGGACCTCAGTCTGAGTAAACCACCGTGATTCCTCGATTTCGTGATCGCCAGACTGTGCTTCCTGCGATGCGTCCACCTCGCAGAGCACCACGGCCACGGGTTGGGGATAAATGGACGAGTCCAGTACGTATTCGCCCAGCTTGGTCGCGCGCCCAGTAGCGAGCCCAGTTTCTTCCAGTAGCTCCCGGCGCCCCGCTTGGACGCCGGAGTCGCCGGGCTGCTCGGAGTCCGCGGCCTCTCCCGCACCGCGGGGCAGTTCCCAGAGGTCGGTTCCTACCGCGTTCCGGTGGCTTCGAACCAAGAGTAAGTTGTCGTGCTTTATGGCGACGACGACGGCGCCCACCCTCCCATCCGACGTCACCAGCCGGTGATGAAGGTATCGGTTGCCAGCCCCGTTGGTTCGCTCAACCACCTCCAGCCTGACGGGAAGGCCGTCGCGGGAGCTGTAGACGGACCTAAAGGACTCCTCGGGCGTTGTCATGACTCGCTCCTGCCGTGGTGAAGGATCAGCTCTGCTCCCGGGTCTCTTCGGAGCAGAGATATGAGATCGCGGATCTCGTCGAATGGAAGTGCACTGAGAAGCAGGAGGGCAAGGAAGACGAGAATGACAGGGCCGTTGATTGCCGCGATGTCGACAGCCCCATGTACTCCAGCGCTCCCAGAATGAAGGCGGCAATGGCAGCTATGACCTTGGCCCATGCGCTTCTCAGTACCTGACCCCTCGTGGGTATCGACGATACTTGAGTTGCCTGATAGGCAAGGCTGCGTACTGCGCCCCACCGTCGGCGTTCCTCAAAAATACTGTAGGACCCACGCAGATGTTCGCGCTGGTCGGCTGTGGCATCCATGGCGAGGCCCATGCTGGCGGGATTCGATTCGTGCGCCCAAGTTAGGAGCTTCTGGGGGAGGTGCAGCGAATCGTCATTGTGACCCGTGTCCAGCGGCTGGGTTTCGGGGGCCTCGAAGCTTAGCCAGTCCGCGTCCGCTCTCTTGGCGATCGCCCGAAGGTAGAGATCGTTCCACCAGCGGAACACATTCTTCTGATCGGCCGCGTTGAGACTGCCCTCATTGATGAGCTTGATGGCCTTCCGTCGTGTCTTTTCGTTCTCGAGTGCGGTGAAGAGCTCCCTGTGGGGCGAATCGACCGCGGGCCTAGCTGTATCCGTTGGAAGCTCGAATTCCCCAGATTGCGTTACGTAGTGAATCAGTCCTCGCTGCTCGAAGCTGATCCACTCTTGCCAGCGATCCCTGACCCACTGTGGCGCCTGATTCCCGGTGGTCACCGCCTCCAGAGACCACGGAAAATCTGGGTTATCTACTCGTTCTTTCAATGCGCTCGTCAGCGAATCAGACGTGCCGGTCAGGACGAGGGGAAACTCACTATCCCGGGCCCCGAGCTCCCTCAGCACCCCCTCCGGACCGAGGGTCATGAAGTAGGTGCCGTCAAGGAGCATGACGTCCGTAACAAGCACGGCCTCCGAAATCAGGCGGCCAGTGCGTAGCATGCCGCTGAGCTGGGCCGTCGCCAGCTCCGGGTCGGTAGCGTACCGCTCCGCTTGAGCCATGGAATCGAGTTCGGCGATGAGGATGCGGCTGGCGAGGTGCCCTGCTGTCCGTGTGTACATGGAGAAATTATAGTTGGGTGGAGTGGTAGGTGGAGGCACTATTGCGGCGCCGACGGACGAATAATGATTGTTCCAGTGCCGAAGATACGAGCGTGGTCGTTCTTGAGTTCACCACTCGCCGAGCACCGTACTTGGTGAGCTAACTCAACGGTGCAGCAAATTCTTGGCATGCATCCCACGTGGGGAGCAGTCCTGCCTGTGCTGCCTCATGGAGTCCGGGAGCTTCAGTGTCCTTCGGTGAGAGCAAGAGCTCAAGGGGCTGACCATCGCGTCCCTCCTTCGAGTAGGGAATTCCCACCTCTTCGCACAGGGGGTTAACACCGTGCTCGCGGCCCGGTGCATACTCTGCCGCGCACATGTAGGCGACGGTCGAGTTGTCCTCCAGCGCCACGAAAACGTGCCCGAGGCCTTCTAACAGGTAGATGGCACGGCGGTCCGTATTGTCAAGCAGAACGGAATCGTAGAGGCCAAACGTTGGTGAGCCCACACGGATATCCACGGCAAAATCTAGAACTGCGCCGCGCGGGGACGTTGCGAGATTGCGCGCGATGTCCACCACATCATTGTCGTAGAAATATAGGCTAGGTACGACGTAGCTTGATTGAGGCGTCAGAGGTTTCTCTTCGATGGAGACTGCGGTGAATTGCTCATCGAATTCCACGACTCCGTAGGCTGACGGATCAGAAACATGGTAGGCGAACACCGCACCGCCGTCAGGATTTACTTGGTGACGCAGTCGCGTACCCATCCCCGGGCCATAGAAAATGTTGTCACCAAGAACCAGTCCAGCTGGCTGATTGCCGATGAAGCTCTCGCCAATCACAAAGGCTTGCGCCAGACCGTTTGGCTCATGTTGTACAGCGAATTCGATGTTGATTCCGAACTGCGAGCCATTTCCGAGTAGCCGGTGAAATGCGGGGGCGTCCTCTGGTGTCGTGATCACGAGAACATCTTGTATGCCAGCCAGCATGAGCGTGGTGAGGGGATAGTAAATCATGGGCTTGTCATACACGGGCACCAACTGCTTGGAAATCCCTGATGTGATGGGATTAAGTCTGGTTCCAGAGCCGCCAGCTAGAATAATGCCACGCATAGAGCTTCTCACTTAATCCAATGAGCGATCGTTTCGCCGTCAATAGCAGCCACTTTGCTAGTTTCCGTGTAGCTAACAGCAACTGCCAATGATCCGCACTCAAGCTGCACGCCCACCCATTACACACATTCTGGCCCATTTCCCCTCTTTCACAGCCTTCAATTTCCAGAGTTGGACTATTTCTGGAGGACTTGGACATGGCATACCGTGTCCATATGCGTCATAACCTGTCCAGATGACGACGGGCTTGAGCGGCGGCAGGACGAGGGCGACGCGATTGAAAGGTGAGGGAGTGTAGCGGTTACCAGATGGGGCAGCGGCACTCGGGAACGGCCAGCTCGAGGTTTCCACAGAACGGCTTCGCGGGAGATTTATCCACAAGGTGCGAATCGCGCTCGCTATGACATTGCGGGCTCTGTCTCAATAGGTCCATGAGCATTACGTTGGATGATCTAGTGGTTTCCTCTGGCAGAGACGCCAGAGAACACCGCTACTGTCGAAACCCTGAGTTTATGAGAATAAGGCGCGGCGTGTATCTGCCAGCAGCGGCGATATCTGCCGGTGCTCCGCGGTGGGAGACTGCTCGCAAGATCACTCAAGCCCGTGCGGTGTCTCTCTCGGTATTCAAAAGTTCCGATTTTCCTCCTGTCTTGACAGCAGAAGCGGCATTGGCGCTCCATGATCTCACCTCGTGGCTCGAGACCACGGACATTGAATACCTCCGACCGGGCGCCCCTTGGCGCGGCAACGTGAAGAAGTTGCCAGCCATTGTGTGCAACGGGACCACCGTCGCAGCGGTTGCGGAGCGAAGGGTTCCGTCCTCTTCGATTACCGAAACGACGAAAGAAGTTGCCGGCATACTTACGCCACCTTTGTGGGCGATCGGGGTTGACAGTGCCCGGTTGCTCCATCCGATGGCTGGAGTGGTGGCGATGAGTTCCGTCCTGTCGAGGCTCACCGATTTTGACATGTATCGTCAACGACAGTCCCGCGATAGGGAGAAAAAACTCCGCACCAAAATTCTCGCCTATATCGACTCGTTGCCACCATTCCAAATGTCCCGGCAGACGCGAAAGATCGTGGAAATCGCTGACTCTGGGATGGATACACCCGGGGAAGGATATGTGCTATGGCTACTCCACTGCATTGTTCGCGATGCCGAAAATGGCTACTTCGCTACAGGTAGTGGGACGGCAGGCGCCACGCACATATTCACGCAGTTCGAGATCCGCGCCAACGGCAGCCGGTACTTTGCGGACATGGCTATTCCGGCGCATCGAGTGATTATTGAGTTTGACGGTGGCGAGAAGGTCAGCACTAGGCATGGACAGTACGAGTTTCTCAAACGTCAAGATGACCTGCGAATGGCCGGATGGAGTATGATCCGGATCAACATTTTTCAGTTGAAGGACCCTCTTGGGCTGGCAGATAATCTCAGAGTTCAGCTGCGAGACTGCGGTGTTCCCGTCGTGCCACTGTCTGGCTTACTGTGGAAGAAGATTCCCCAGTATCTTCTCAGCGAAGAGCGCAGACACTAGGGCGGAGATGGTTCCTCGAAGGGCGATGGCGGGCGTGTCCCGCCATCAACTATGTCTCGATGGGTTGCGAGCTCCTGCTGCGGCCAACGTATTTCGAGTTGGACTACTTATGTGCGACTTGGACATGGCATACCGCGTCCGTAGGCGTCATAACCTGTCCAAGGGGGGCTCGGCGAATGGCCGCTCGCCCCCACTAGCTGTTCCGATGTTTGCGGAACAGTTCTACTAGGGCGGGGCTTGGGTCGGGCGGCGAATCGAGTGCAGCTTCCAGAACGTCTAAGTCCGCGTCAGAGAGCCTGATAAGGGTTCCTTCAAGCAAGACCCCGCGAGCCTTTGCACTCGCTGCGTCCAAGATGAAAGAGGAAAGATCCTGCCCTGAAAGCGCTGCGGCCTCTTGGAGCTGTGCTTTGGTCTCCAAGCTTGCCCTAATCTCAATCCGGCTGTCTTTAGCGCTCGTCACCATGAGCTTGTCCCGCCCTTCTCAACTACTGTCCGTACAGTGTACACACACTACTAGCTGTTTCCTTCCTTATCAAGCGCCCCAGTCATGTCAGACATCGTTATGAACAGACGAGTTGGCTCTTTAGGAAAAGCCCTGAGCCCATACTTCGCATAGAAGCTCTTGGCCTCCTCGTTCAAGCAGTCCACGAGGAGGGCGGCGCTACCACTCAGTTGTGAGGCTGCAACCGAGATTCTCATCGCGTGAGTCAAGAGAAGGCCGCCGAACCCTTTCCCTTGGCGGTCCGATGAAACTGCAAGTTGCGCGAGAAGTGTTGCTGGAAGCGGGTACTTCCAATTCTTCCGGCGAATATGAGAAGCCTCGTCTGGTCTGATTTGTGAGTTCTGAAGGGCGAAATACCCATATATCTCACGGGATTCTGCTGTTCCGTTAACGAGCAAGTGGGTGCGAGTTTCATTTCGCTTCTCACTCTGGCCAGCGATTCGCGTCAGCCACTCGTCGAGTTGAGGTTCTCCGCAACAAAAACTCCGATAGTCGTATGCCTTGGCCATGTACGGTACAAGGACTGGTGAGTCGTCATTCATGAAAAGAGCATACTGAGGCACTCCACCACAAAATGGGGGCCTCGGGTCAGTTCTTCTTAACTCGCCAAATGGGGCTGGCGGCCCGAAAATTGGGCTGGTGCCCGAAGTTTCTGTGCTCCCTGCCGCCAACGTAATTCGAGTTGGACTACTTATGTGCGACTTGGACATGGCATACCGCGTCCATCGGCGTCATAACCTGTCCATGGGAAGCTTGGCGCTCTCCGCACCTTCAGCTTTCGCCACCGTGGTGGGGTCCGAATCGTCAGCAACAACAACGAGCGACCCGCGCCCGAGCTGCCATGCCGCCGCGGCGACCATGCGGACAGGGTCGCGAGCGGCATCGCCCACAAGAGCCAAACGTGGGCCATCAGGTGCCAGCACCCCCGCAGCTTCCCATTGAGCGAAGTTCCCGGCCGCGTGCCGCGAATCGTCCATGAGCTGATCGGGAGAGCCCATCACCTCGGCGCTGCCGTCGAAGGTGCCAGCTGGCAGCGGCGCGCCCGTCCACGAAAGGGCGAGTGGGCCGAGATCTAGCGCAATAACAGCGGCGTCTCCTGCAGTTCCGGCAGTTACGCCAGGTGCCTGAGCGCTCGCGGGATTCGACGTCACTATGGCATCGGCGGATGTAGCCGATCCGATGAGCTGGCGATCTACAGGGAAACTCGCCGTGTGACCAGAGGCCGCCGCACCACGAGCAGTACCATCCGTGCCCGCACAATCACCGCCCTCGCCGCCGCCAACCGTCACCTTCAGCCCTGCCAACATCGCGCCGAGCCCCCACAGGCACGTTTTCCAGTGAGCAGGCAGATCGAGCACCAGCGATGCCCCTTCGTCTAGCCACACCTCGTCGGCAAGATATCCGGCGATCTTCGCCATATGATTGGCGGCCACCTTGGCGGACAACTCCATGCGTCCATCGTCCCCATACCAAGTGAGGGCGGGCTGGGTGCCGCGAGCCACGAGTGCGTTGTATAGATCCAGTGCGCTCGTCATGTAGTGCCTCCCCGCTCCTAGCAGCCCTGTCATTGAATCTGAGCGGCGATGTCCGGCCGCCCGAGAATCTCGATACAGAAGGCCGCCGCCTCCTTGGTTCCAGCACCCGCATAGTTTCGTGCGTGCACGAGATCATCGGTGTAAAGCTTTGTGCCGTCGCTGTGTTGTGGGGCGGGGCTAGGGCGCCCGCCGTCGTCGTCGAACCCAAAATAGAATCCACCCGCGCGCTGGACCAAGAGCAAACCGGCGGCCACATCCCATGGATTCGTGCCCCGGTTGTAGGCGGCCAATAGGTGCCCGGCGGCAACGTCGGCCAGCTCAAGCGCTGTGGAACCGGGGCGGCGGACGGAGCGGACGGAGCGCACAAGCCGCAAGAATGCCTGCGCATCGGACTCATCCCCAAGCCGCGAGGAGGGGTAGGACGTGGCGAATACTCCGCGCTTGATGGGCACCTCCAAGGCGCGCATGGCCACCCCGTTGCGGTAGGCGCCCGTTTCATCGGCGTGATAGGTGATGCCGGTGGTGGGCTGGTGAATCACGGCGGCGATGATCTCGCGCCCGCGCGCGGCGGCAATGGATACGCACCAGTGATCAATCCCGCTGGCGAAGTTGGAGGTGCCATCGATCGGATCCACGTACCACACCACATCGTTGGAGCCGGGTTCACTCGGCGTTCCACTCGCGGTCAGAAGCTCTGAGGATTCTTCGGCAACGATCAGCGAATCGGGTGCACCTGCGAAGATCACATCCGCGATCTGCGCCTGCGATGCCTTGTCATGAACCGTCACAACATCGTGGAAATCGGCCTTGTATTCCACGGCTCCCGGATTCTCGAACGCATCAACCAGATAGGAGGACACCGCGTGGGCGGCCTGTTCGGCAATGTCGGCGAGCTGGATCGAAGTGGTCATGGTTCCATGGTCCCACGAAGTGATTGGGAGGCTGGGTGCCCTTGCCCACAGAATGAGATGGGCGTGGCGCTTCTCGGCGCGTCGCAGCGCGTGAAGAGGGCGCCCGGACCCGGCCACGATCCGCGTGAATACGCTGGTTTGGGCGGATTCTCATCGATGGTAGGGCGGCGGGTGGTAGCTGGGAGGAAACTGAGTGAAAGAGTAAATCTATCGCTTATGTCTTGACTTTGGTGAATGACACGCGTGTAATTTTGGGAGACAATCCACCTGAGTAGCGAGGAGAACAACGATGCCAACTCTGCCTGAGTGGACCCCCTCAGAAGAGGCACACGATCTCAGCCGCGAGGATGCGCAGCAGTTCATGCTGGGCATCTTTGATCTAGGTTACGGCACCGCCTCCGGGGAGGAACTGGCATGGCAAGATTTCGCGCTGTGTGCGGAAACCGATCCCGATATCTTTTTCCCTGAAAAGGGCGGGTCAACAACGCCGGCTACCAGCGTGTGTTCACAGTGCTTGGTTCAGGCCGAATGCTTGGAGTACGCCATTTCTCACGATATTCGTCACGGCATCTGGGGCGGAATGTCCGATAATGATCGCCGCCGCCTCTCCCGCGAACGCCGGCGCGTGAGCGGTATGGGCGCATAGCTCGTTGGCCCGCGAACACGGGGACCTCGAGCCCTTGGGAGAAGCCGATTGGCTTCCCGTTGCTTCCGCGAGCCTGGATACGTATTCCGGGGAGAACGCGGCGCGGCCTAGTCCCGTTGATGATAAGAACGACGACGACGGCGAAGAACCATTCCCCTCTTCCCTAAAAAGCGACTGCGTGGCCGTGTTGGTGACGTACGCCGATAACCCGCGGCTCGCCCGCGTCCTACGTTCCGTTGCCTCTCAAACCCTTCGGCCATCGCGTGTGGACGTGCTGGTGGCTGGCGATGGTGGTGCTGCTGGCGAGGGTGCTGGCCGTGGTGATGTGGAATCCGTTCGCGAGGCCGTGGGGAGCCATTTCGCCGAATCCGGGATTGCTTACACGGTGGAAGCAACCGGGGCCGCTACCTTCTCTGCGGCCGTACAGAGTGCCCTTGGAACTGAGGGTCATGGCGGCGCTCCCGCGTCTGCGGGTGCAGCTGATCCCGAGGCTCCGGCCGGTAACGAGGCAGCTGGTGCGGAGTTGGCCGACGCTGAGTTGGCCGATGCCGAGACAACGGATACTGAGGCAACAGAGACATGGGTGTGGCTGTTGCACGGAGACGTGGCTCCCGATCCGGATTGCCTCGAATGGCTGGTTCGCCGCGCCTCGCCAAGTTCGAAGATTGGTGCCGTCGGGCCCAAACAGGTGAGCTGGGAGAACCGGGCAGGGCTGCTTGAAGTCGGCATCCGTGCAACACGTTCAGGGCGCCGTGTACCCGAAATTGGTAAGGGTGATCGTGATCAGGGCCAGCTGGATGGGCGTGAAGACGTTCTTGGAGTTGGCAGCGCCGGCATGCTCGTGCGGCGCGAGGCACTTGGGGCGATAGGCGGGCTTGATCCCGCTCTTGGACCATTTGGCGATGGGCTGGAAACATCCCGGCGGATGTGGGCTGGCGGGTGGCGCGTGGCAGTGGTGCCGCGTGCCGTTGTGCGTCATGCTCAGGAATCGATGAGCCGGCCGGCGCGAAGCACCTTTGCGGCGCGGCGGTCAGCTCAGCTCTACAACGCGGTGATTGCCGCTCCGCTTCTTGCCGTGCCTTTCCTGTGGGTGGCCTACATTATTGCGGCGCCACTGCGCTCCCTCGTGCGGCTGGCGATGAAAGAACCGCATATGGCCTGGCCCGAGCTGTTGGGCGGCCTGCGTTTCGCTGCCAAGACGGCGGATATGGCGCGTGGGCGCCGCAGATTGACGAAGGCCACCAAGGTCTCCCACTCCGTGCTTCGGACGCTCGAGGATTCTGGGCAGGACGTGCGTCAGGCTCAAAGGGCCGAACGGAAAGCCCTGCGCGACGCGGCGGAGATGGCTACCATGCCGGACCCGCTGGTGCTTGCCGAACAACGCCAGCTGCGCCGGCGCACTCACACGTGGGGCCTTGCAACGTTCATCGTTGCCGTTCTGGTTGCTGCGGCTGGCTTGCTCCAGCAAGTCGGACGTGGCGCATTGGCAGGCGGAGCGCTTCTGTCCGATGGGGCGGGCATCCGGGAACTGGCCTCGATGGCCGCCTCCGGGTGGTTGCCCAGCGGCGATGGCGTCAACGGTCCCATCGATGCCCTATGGCTGGTGCTCTCCCCGTTCGTAGCTCTCAGCCAGCCCTTCGGCGGATCGCTCGGCGCCGTTGCCACGGCCATTATTCTGCTGGGAGTTCCGCTCGCCGCCATGGCGGCATACCGTGCTGCTGGCACGTTCACCGCCTCTCCGCAGCTGCGATGTGCGGCAGGGCTGCTGTGGGCGTTTGCTCCTTCACTGCTTGGCGCCGTCCATGTTGGACAGGTGGCCGGGGTTGTATGGCATGTTCTCGCTCCTTTGGCTCTGTCCCTTGTGGTCAGGTGCTGGCGCGAGCGTTCCGCGGCCCTCGTTGGGCGGGCCTCGCTTGTTCTTGCCGTGATGTGCGCGGCAGCGCCGCTGACCTTAGTAGTTCTCCTTGGCGTGATTGTTGCGGCAGTTCTGCGCCGCCGGTGGGGATGGTTGTGGATTCCCGTGCCGGCCGTGGTGCTCATGGCTCCCTCATTCATTGCCGCTGGCAGCTGGCGCTTCCTCTTCTCCGTGCCTGGCGCGGCGGTTTCAAGCCAGCCCTCACAGCTGGGGATCCTCACTCTCTCGCCCACGCTAGAAGAAGGTACCGTGGCCGGGCTGAGCGAACCTCAGCTTCTGACAGCCGCCGGATTTGTCCTCGTGCTGGCGGTGGGCGTCCTGTGCCTGTTCCGCAACCATCGGCGCGCGTGGATTCGGTGGGGATGGATCGCCATCGCCGCCGGGTATCTGTGGGCGCTGGCCGATTCGCGGATTTCTACCGCTGTGAGCACCTCCGGTGGCACGCTCACCCCGATGAGCCCGTGGGCGGGCATCGCACTATCAGGCGCCACGCTTGGCCTGTGGATAGTGTTGATCAACGCCGGTGACGGCATGCGTGCCGTCCTGCGTCAGTATTCGTTCGGCCTGCGCCAGCTCGGGGCCGGGCTGATCGTGGCAGCAGTCGCGGTGGGAGCCATTGCCCCTGCAGGCCTGTGGGCAGTGAACAATGTGCGCAACGGTGAGCTCGCGACCGCCGAGGCTTCCATTCCCGCCATCGCGGGTACGGAGCAGCGGAGCGGTGCGCGCTCGCGAGTCCTCATGCTGGAGCCGGGCGCCGAGGGTATCGAAGCCCGCGTGCTGCGCGGCGATGGCACCCAGCTGTACGAAACATCCATGATCAGCGGGATTCAGGATGTAGATGCCCTTGGGGCAGATACCTCAGCAGCGGATGCGCGAGGGGACTTGGCTGCCGGTATCGCCGATATCAGCGGTGGTGGCAGCGAGGCGGCACAGATCTTCGGCGATCACGCGATTTCGATGATTGTTGTGCCTCAGGATGAGGGCAACTCTGCGCGGCCCGCTCTGGTGGGTGAGCTCAGCAGCTTGGGCGGTCTCGAGTATGTCACGGAGAACGCGATCGGTGCCTTCTGGCGCGTGAGCACGGGGTCCGATGCGGGGGCATCCGCCGTGTCACGGCTGAGAATCACGGAGCCCGCGCAACCTGCGGAAATGGATCTGGACTCGGGCGATGAGGTGGCCGATGAAGAGGCTGACGACGAGGAAGCTGACGCCGAAGAAGCCGACGAATCTACACAAACGGATGAGCCCACGGACATTGCTCTGGAATCAGGCATTATCGGGGCCCAGCTTCAGGTGAAGGCCGGGCCCGAAGGACGCCTCCTAGTTCTCGCTGAGCGTGCCGATTCTGGATGGCGCGCCACTCTGGACGGCGAACCGCTCACGCC
This sequence comes from Ancrocorticia sp., assembly GCF_052089425.1. Taxonomy (NCBI): domain Bacteria; kingdom Bacillati; phylum Actinomycetota; class Actinomycetes; order Actinomycetales; family Actinomycetaceae; genus Ancrocorticia; species Ancrocorticia sp. The sequence goes on from NZ_JBQCZW010000002.1 coordinate 116,374, forward strand.
CGTTACGCACGGCTGGCGCCAAGCATGGGAGCTTCCTAACGATGGCGGCGAATTGGCAATTGGCCATGGCCCATCCATTCCGTGGCCGGGCATCCTTCAGGTGACAGTGATAGGTATCGCGGTGATCGTGGCTTTGCCGTTGAAGCGGAAGAGGTATGAATCGTGAGGTCGTTTGTCACGGGTGCTGGAGCGTTGGCGCTGTGCGTGATCGCGGGCGGGGCGGTTGTGCTGAGCGCCCCAGAACCCGCCGGTCCCCAGCTTGCCCCACAAATTGATGAGGGGCAGGCTGCCGCATCGATCCTGTGCGGCGGCGGATTTGAACGCACGCTCGAAGAGGGCATCGATGTGGAGGAGATCGATGAGGACGTCTCCCTCACCTCGTGGGCGTTTGCCGATCCGGCTGGCGCCGAGCTGACGTCTGGTGACGACACCACGCCGCTTGACGGATCGCCATCGTACTGGAACGAATCGAGTGAACTGACCGGCACACTGAGTGCTGAGGATGGCAGTGCTACAGAGCCAACTGAGGACGGCGCCGAGGAAACCTCCGAAGACGCCACTGAGGACGGTGCCGATGGGGTGCACATGGCCGCCTCCACCGTCCACATCGCTATGGCTGGGGACACACGCGGTATGGCCGCAAGCCCGTGCGTCCGCAGCTCCGCTGACACATGGCTTGTTGGCTCCACGAGTGATGTAGGAACGTCCAATCAGCTAGTGATCACTAATCCTGGCCAAACGTCTGTCACCGTCAATCTTGAAGCCTTTGGATCTGTTGGCCGGCTGGATCTGGGATCCAACGCCACGGTGGCCGTACCTCCAGCCAGCACGGAACGCGTGGATCTTGATGGCGTGATACCGGGTGATTCCCGTATCGCCCTGCATGCCACCACCGCATCGGGCGCCGTGGGCGTATCGCTGCAACAAAACACTCTGGATGGGGCCACTCCCGGAGGCGTCAGCTTCATCACCGGATCGGCAACAGCTGAGTCCTTAGTGATACCCGGGGTTGGTCTATCCGCCGGGGGAGGCACGCCCTCGCCCGTGCTGCGGATCGTTAACCCGGGCTCCGATGCAGCAACGGTTGGAGTCTCCTTAACTGGCGAAGAAGGAAGTACAGAGCTGCCGGGCGGCTCCGATGTGACGGTGGCTCCCGGATCTGTTCTTGATCTCTCCCTAGACGGCGTAGATCCGGGCGATTACGCGGTGAACGTTTCGGCGTACACGGCCGTTGCCGCGGGTGTGCAGCTGACCGCTATCGATGAGGAGAGCGGCGCTCGCGATATTGCGTGGGCCGCCGCGTCTGAGAGTTACACAAACGCCACGGTAATGTATGGCAATGTGCCGGCCACGCTCGGAATCGTGGGGGCCTCGGACACCCCTGTCAGCGTGGATGTCACGCCAATCATGGAGGATGGAACCCCGGGCGAACCCGAAACCGTTCAGGCTGAATCCGGCGCCTATGCCGCGTTCAGTATGCCGGATGATTCCGTGGGCGTTGTGATCGAATCGGAGGAGCCCGTCAGGGCAGCCATCCGGGCTCAGCCCGCGTTGGCCGATGGCGCTGGCATCGATTGGGTCCCTCTCACCAGCTTCGAATCCTCGCAGAGCACCCAGCGCATTGCCCTGAGCAACTAGCTGCTCCCTGATCGTTATCCTCGAAGATTCACAGGGAAATTTGCAGGTTTTATCGGCACAATTCGAGGGGCCACTGGGCCTAGGCACACGTATCTGTCCGGGGTAGCCTAGCCCCTATGCCGAAGTCTCTCGTGATAACCGATGAACTCCTTGCTGCGCTGTACGATCACAACATTCTCCCCAAGTTCAACTCTGCACCTCCCGATAAGGGCAGGTACGGATGGATGCACGCTGGTGACGTCCTCACGTTTCACCAGTCTGTGACCATTGAGGAAAACGTGGGCATCTACGGCGGCGCCTATAAGGGCTTCCCGGGTGGCCTCAAAAGCCACGGCTTTGCGAGTGTCGGATCATTTACCTACAGCTTCTCCGCCCTTCCTGAGCCGCTGACGGTGGGCAGATACTGTTCGATTTCCAAGGGGCTCGGGTTCCTCGATTCGGCGCATCCCCTCGATACGCTCACAAGCTCCGCGGCAATGTTCCGCCCGAACAACCAGCTGTTCTCCACGGTCCAAACTGAAGAAGTTCGCGCGTTTTCGAAGGGCTTCTCCGTCACGCCGCCCGCCTTCCCAGTGATCGGCAATGACGTCTGGATCGGTGCAAACGTCACGCTCGCACCCAAGATCACGATCGGAACCGGGGCGGTTATCGCCGCAGACTCGGTGGTAACGAAAGACGTGGCGCCATATGAGATTGTTGGTGGCAATCCTGCCAAACACATCCGGATGCGCTTTCCAGAGGAGAGGGTCCAGGCTCTACTCGAATCGCAGTGGTGGGAGTATGAACCCTCTCAGGTGTTCTCCAACGATCCACGCGATATTGACAGCATCCTTGAGAGAATTGATGCGGGGCACATCGATCGCTACGAGCCGCGATCCATCACGCTAGATCCACAGGATCCGGCGCTACAGCCAAAGCCTGCTGGCTCGAAGCCCAATAGCACCCGCTCGAAGCCAAGGACCGTCGGCCAGAAGATTGCGAAGAAGATCCTGCGCAGGGCACGGAACAGCTGGGGCGGAGATCGCTACCGCAGATAATCGATATCTTCGGGATGGCGCCCAAGCGCGGAGGCCAACTGGCCGGTGACGATATCGTGGATGAACAACCGCGGATCGCCCGCGCGGGAGGCCGCTGCAAGGATGGGCATACGGTAGAACACGATGCGGCCGGTGATTTTGGCGGGGCGCTCGAACGGGATGTAACGGGCAAGGGGCACGCCGTCCTCCCACGGGGCGGGATCATATTCGGGCACATCCAGCACGCCGAAGTCCAGATGCTTCATCTTCGCCCCAAGGTGGGCGCGGTAGGTTGCCAGATCGTAGCCGATCAAATCATCGAACTTATCGGCCCGGGTGCGCGCGGCGGGAAGAGCGCCGGGAATCACCGGGCCGCGCAGGCCACGGCCATGGCGATCGCGCCGCTTGCCGTGGCCCCTCATGGGTGGCAACTGAGACATGTTCCCAGCCTAGCCTGAACCTGCCTGATGGTACGGTTGACTACTGTGAGTCATGTTCGCGAATGTTCCCGGCTGCACTGCCATGAGGCGGCAGTGGCAACGATGACGTACGGCTATGAGGATGCAACAGCAGTCCTAGGGCCGCTTTCCCCAACGGCAGAACCCGGCGCGCTTGATCTGTGTGCATCACACGCTCATTCGGTCACGGTTCCGCGCGGGTGGTCCATGGTCCGCCTCGTCACGGAGTTTGAGCCGGCGCCGCCATCGGATGCAGATTTGCAGACCCTCGTGCGCGAGATCCGCAAAGCCGCCACACGCGATGTTCCTGAGCCCAGCCGGCCGGCCCGCGGCATCTTCCGAACTGATTCAGACGTCCCTGACCATCGTGGCAAGCTTGCGATGGTGCCTGCGGGATCGGAGGCCTCGTCGTCGTCGCCGTCCTCTCCACTTTCTTCAGCACCAACTACGGATTCCGCGGTCTAATCCCCGAAATCTCCCACGTTCGAATCTCATTACGGGCGCTGCGCTCGGCAAAAATCGTGCGGGCGTGAGAATATGGATACCATGAGCACTCGCATTCTCGTTGTGGACGATGATCCAGCCATCTCGGAGATGGTCGCAATCCTTCTTGAATCAGAGGGATATGACGTGACGGTGTGCGCCAACGGTTCCAGTGTGCTGGCGCTGTTCCGTGCCGAACGCCCAGATCTTGTGCTGCTGGACGTGATGCTGCCCGGGCTTGATGGCGTGAGCGTATGCAAGCAGCTCCGCGAGGAATCTGATGTTCCCATCATTATGATGAGCGCACGCACCGATTCACTTGATGTGATCGGCGGCCTCGAAGCCGGCGCGGATGATTACGTGACCAAGCCGTTCGAGAACTCCGTGCTGCTGGCGCGTGTCAAGGCCCGCTTGCGCCGCCAAGAGCCCGAATCTGAGACCCTGCGGATCGCCGATCTGACCGTGGATCTCAAAGGCCATCAGGTGCTGCGCGGCGGCGAAGATTTGAAGCTGACGCCGCTTGAGTTCGATCTTATTTCGGTGCTCGCCCGCAAGCCGTGGCAGGTGTTTTCCCGCGAGGAGCTGCTGGAACAAGTGTGGGGATACCGGCATAATTCCGCTGATACGCGGCTCGTGAACGTTCATATCCAGCGCCTTCGCTCTAAGGTGGAGAAGGATCCGGATCATCCGGAAGTTGTGGTGACCATCCGCGGCGTTGGCTACCGTGCGGGAGCCGTCCAAGAGTGAAACGCTCGGGGGGTAACTATCATCGCCGGGCGGGGGTGGCTGACCTTCTTCGTCACCGGCTTGAATCGCTGGGGATGTGGTGGCGGGCTTCCCTCACGGTCCGGGTGGTGTCCCTTGTCATGGCGGCCGGTGTTGTTGCTATGTTGGCCGCCGGCACGGTGATCGTTTCGCAGGTTCGATCGCAGTTGTTTGAACGTGAAGTGACCACCGCCGTTGATCTGTTTGAGGCCTCGCGCTCCAACGCGCAAACCACCTTTGATGCCATGGGTTCACCCACGGTTGGCGAGATTCAGGATGAGGCCAACGCCATCGTCCAAGCCCAGTACGATCCCATTCGCGCCGTCATGGGTGCAGCGATGATGCGCGCACCGGACCAGAGCGAATCCGCGTTGCCGATCCTTGAGCCCTATACGCAATCCTCAGTGGCGATTCGCGATCTCATCTCACCGGAGCTACGAACGGCGATCCCCAATTCTGAAGGGATTCACTGGCAATCCGTCGCCCTTCCCAACTCCAGTGGCGGCACCAGCCCGGGGATCGTGGTGGGTGCGCCGCTCAACGTTCAGGGCGCTGGCACTTACGAATACTACGTGGCCTACTCGTTCGAGCAGCAGGAAGGCACCGTCCGCCTGGTCACCGGGATTTTGACGGCGGGGGCCGTGGTGCTCGTTTTCCTCCTCGCGTTGATTGCGTGGTTGGTTGTGGGCATGGTGTTGCGCCCGGTTCAGGAGGCTTCAAGGAACGCCCAGAGGTTGGCCGATGGCGCGTTCGATGCGCGCATGGTTGTTCGGGGCGACGACGAATTGGCCCACCTAGCAGAATCCTTCAACCAAATGGCGGAATCGATATCTGATCAAGTCGGGCGGCTGGAGCGGATGTCTGCCGTTCAGCAAGAGTTCGTTTCCGCCGTGTCCCACGAGCTGCGCTCTCCTGTGACCACCATTCGTATGGCCGGGCAGCTGATCTATGACAAGCGCGCTGATTTGCCGCCCGCGCTGCGGCGTAGTGCTGAACTCCAGCACGGCCAGCTCATCAATTTGGATACGATGCTTTCCGATCTGCTGGAGATCTCGCGATTCGATGCCGGCGCCATGGTGCTGGCCACCGAGCAGGCGGATCTGGCCAAACTGGTCCACACCGTTGTGGAATCTCAGGAACCGTTGGCCGAATCCAATGGTGTGGCCGTGCACATCCGCAGCGAGGGTGACGTCACTGCCAGCGTTGAACCGCGCCGCGTGGAGCGCATTATCCGTAACCTTGTGGTCAACGCTCTGGAGCATGCCGAATGCCGGCCCGTCCTCATCCGCATCGTTGGAGGAAACAACGCAGTATCCGTTGAAGTGTCCGATCATGGCGTTGGCCTGACGGACGAACAGGCCTCCCACGTATTCGATCGCTTCTGGCGCGCCGATACCTCCCGCGTCCGTAAGTCCGGTGGCACCGGTTTGGGCCTGACCATCGCCCGTGAGGATGCCATGCTGCACGGCGGGCGGTTGCAGTGTTCGGGAACTCTGGGGGTGGGCTCCACCTTCCTCCTCACCTTGCCGCGCGAGCCGCGCATGAAGATCGTTTCTCCCGTGGCGCTTCGCGTTGCCGCCGAACAGGAGGACTGGGACAAACTCGATGATCCCGAGCTGGATGATGGGCACGTGGCGCAGGCCGAGGATGCTGAGGGCGCGGGGATAGAGGCCGCGGAGCTAGAGGCACCGGAAGGTGGCGAGACGGAACGTGGCAAGAATGGCTCGCGACCCGAGGAGGACGATCATGCGTAGATTCCGCCTACTTGCTCTTCTCGTGGCAGCAGTGCTGGTTGTTTCCGGCTGTTCGAGCCTGCCGCGTTCGGGCGACGTCCACACCGTGAATCCCTCGGGTGGAGTGGACTCCAACGTGGGGCTCGTGGGGCAGCCGCCCGCAGAAGATGCCACCCCGGAGGAGATTGTTCTGGGCTTCTTGATTGCCTCTCGCGCGGGAGTTGAGGATAACTTCGCCGTGGCACGGCAGTATCTCTTGTCCGCAACCTCCGCCGAATGGGATCCGTTCGCGCAGGTCAGAGTGTATCCGGACAGCCAGTCCATCCAGACCAGTAGAACCTCAACCGGCGCAGTCCGGGCAAAAGTCGGATCACTGGGCACCCTTGCCTCCGATGGCACCTATACCGAATCACTCAACGAAGCTGTCACTATCTCTGATTTCTCCTTGGCGCGTGATAGCGATGGGCAGTGGCGGATCGCCAACCTTGATGACGGGGTGCTGCTATCCGAGCACACCTTCTTCAGCCAGCTCTACACGGAAACTCCGGTGTACTTCCTCTCATGGGATCAGCAGACGCTTGTGGCGGACCTGCGCTGGTTCCCGCGCCAAGAGGCGGCAACCCGCGCCGTCAACGCCCTGATTGCCGGGCCTTCGCCGTGGTTGGCGGAGGGCCTGACGTCCTCTATTCCAACGGACACGAAACTCGTGCGGCCTGTGAACGTTGAGGATTCTGTGGCCACCGTTGAGCTATCTGGCAACGTGCTCTCACTGTCCGAATCTGAACGCGCGAATGTGACCGAGCAGATCACCCAAACTGTCATGGCCGCCGAATCCGTGCAAGATGTGGAAGTGACCGCGCAGGGGACTCCGCTTGTTGACAACGATGCGGTTAACCTGTCCGATTATCCCTATGGCTCCTACGGGATTTCCCTGCTGAGCGGTGGCGATCCCGCGGTGGAAGTCAATGGGGAACCCGTTGGGGTTTCCGGCCTGGATATGAGCGATGCGGGCCTTGAGGGCCTTGCCGTGAGCTATTCATCGGATGATCCGCTGTACGCCTCGATTGGTGATGACGGGGATTCGCTGTACGTCATGGATCCGAGCGCAGAGTCATACAACGTGGTGGCCACCGGATCTGATCTTGTTGAGCCCTCCTTCGATAAGGACGGGTTTGTGTGGACAGGAGACCGCTCGAATGAGGGCGGTCTGACGGCCTTCGCGACGCGCTTCGAGGGACCCGAGGAGAACGCGACGAACCCTGTGGCTGCACCGTGGCTTGAGGGGATGACCGTGCGCAACATCGCTGTGTCCCGTGACGGATCGCGGATCGTTGTGGTGGCGGATACAGGCGGCGAGACGGCCATGTTCTCCGCCGGAATTGTGCGTAACGCCGATGACGCTCCCATCTCTCTGTCCGAACCTATTCGGGTGGGCCAGCGCCTGACCGGTGTTTCTTCCGTTGCGTGGATCGGTCCCACAGAACTTGTGGTACTCGGCCGCACATCGGCCGGAAGCGATACCAGCCTGTACTCGGTCAAGGTTGGTGGCCCCACCACCCGCCTTGCCTCGCTCCAAGGCACGAACACGGCGTCAATGACAGCTGGGCGCGGCGAACAGTCGGTTGTGATCCTCACCGATACCGGCACAGTCATGGGACGGTCCGGCGGCGCGTGGCGGAACATCACCACGTCAGTTGACGCGGTGGCGTTCCCCGGTTAACAAAACCGCCCCGTATCCCCAAACAACCCATCTACCCAAGCCCCGCCGTATCCCCAGATTGCGGGCTGTGGATAGCCGCGGCTGTGCGCGCACAGTGTGGCGGACCATGGGCAAATGTTCATATCCGGGAGACAGCCAATCAGTCATTCGCGTGCCGACGAGGAGGGCTCTTCCGCCGCGAGCGCCGCAAGGCCGAGCGTGTGGGAGGCACTGGCGGATGTGGCTTTCCCACGATGGTGCCCGGGATGCGGGCAATGGGACTGTTTCCTGTGCGAGAAGTGTGCAGCGGCGTTCGAATATGGGACGGAACGTGTTGATGAGCGAGCACCGTACGTGCAGCTGGTTGTTCCAACAGGGCGGAAGCTCGCGGGGCTCGTGCGGCCCGGTGATGCTCTGAGTTGGTTTCCGATATATGCACTAGCCGAATATTCCGGTGCCGCGCGCAACGTCATCGTCTCGTGGAAGCACACAGTCAACGGTGGTCTCACGGGCGAACTCCAGCGCATTGTCCGTGAGCAGTGCGGGCTGGTGTTCCTAGGTGAGGAAGGGATCGCCGGATCGATGCCGGAGCTGACATCCACCTCCGTGGTGCCGGCCCCCTCTCGCGGGCGCAAGCACAAAGGCTTGTTCGTGGCGGGACACATTGCCGCCGGCGTGGCCGAGGGAATCGGCGCACGTGTAGATGATGTGCTGCGGGTGAGACGGTCGAAGGCTACTGGCAGGTTGCAGGGCAGGGGAGCTAAATCGCGGGGCATCTATGCGGTGAGACGCCCGCACGCAGAGCACGTGATCCTGGTGGACGATGTGCTCACCAGCGGAGCAACGCTCGCGGGGTGCGCTCGCGCCGTGGAGGAATGCGGCCGTCATGTTGTTGCCGCGATTGTGCTGGCAGCGGCACCTGATCCGCGCCATTCATTACCACACGAGCGTGCTTCGTACCACATTGCCGAGCCCTGAAAACTGCCTGAGCGCTTATGGCTGAAGATTCGGAAGTTTCAGTGTGAGTGCACTAACATTAGAGAAAGATTCAAGGCAGCAAGCCTAGGTGCTTGTTCCTCTCCTATAGGGGGTGATCGTCTCAAGCATGCGTGAGAAGCAATGCAAGCTAGATTTAACCTACGCCTGAGGAGGGCATCGTGGAGATCATTGTTAAGGGTCGGAACGCTGAAGTGTCTGACCGGTTCCGCGGCCACGTTGAAGACAAGCTCCAAAAGATCGAGCAGTTTGCGCCACGTGCACAGCGTGTGGATGTTGAGCTCACACATGAGCCAAATCCCGCCCAAGCCGAAACTGCCAAGCGAATAGAGATCACGATCCGAGACAAAGGACCAGTGATCCGCGCGGAGGCCTCTGCTTCCGATTCTTATGGGGCGCTAGATCTTGCTATGGGGAAGCTCATTGAGCGGTTGCGCCGTGCGCGTGACCGGAAGAAGGAGCATCCCGTGAAGTCCCGTGTTGCAACGCCACTCACGCTAACCCCGGAGGATGTGAACGTGCCTACAGAAGCTCCCAAAGATGAAGACGAGCCACGCATCCCTACCACTCCAGGTGAAGCCGTGGAAACCCAGTTGGGTGACTCGCCAGTGGTTGTGCGCCAGAAGCTTTACGAGGCTGCGCCAATGTCCGTGGATCAGGCTCTCTACGAAATGGAACTGGTAGGCCACCCGTTCTACCTGTTTATTGATGATGAAACCAAGCAACCCTGCGCCGTATATCACCGTCACGGGTGGACGTATGGCGTGATCCGTTTGGATGCCACAGTAGGCGAGTAATCGATCGAGGTTGAGGGGCAGTCGTGAGTGATCACTACTGCCCCTCACGCATGTCCTCGTGGTTATGTCGTGTGTAGGGCGAGGGTTAGCTTGTGCCGCGAGAGTTAGCTCGCTGTCCGAACTCTCGTAGGATGTTCGAACCCTCGCTGGTTGTGGTGGGGGCCGCGTGAAGCGCCCAATAGCGGCAATTGGTAAAGCCATATACCATGGGTGAGATTGTGTGCGAAGAAGGGAATGCAGTGACGGAACGTCAACTCAATGTGGCAGTAATCGGTGCGGGCCCCGCTGGCATTTATGCCTCGGATATCCTCTCCAAATCGAAGCTTGATGTAGCGATCGATTTGTTTGAACGATTACCAGCTCCCTACGGGTTGGTGCGTTATGGCGTGGCCCCCGATCACCCCCGCATCAAGGCGATCATCAACGCCCTGTACAACATTCTCAAGCGCGGGGATATCCGGCTGCACGGTAACGTCAACATTGGCACAGATGTGACGCTTTCGGAGCTACACCAGTACTACGATGCGGTGATTATCGCGACGGGCGCGGATCGCGACGCCCCGCTGGACATCCCAGGCACGGACCTGCCCGAGTCCTACGGCGCCGCAGATTTCGTCTCGTGGTATGACGGGCATCCCGATTACCCGCGGACGTGGCCGCTACAGGCACGCGAGGTTGCCGTTGTGGGTGTTGGCAACGTGGCCCTTGACGTGGCGCGTGTGCTGGCCAAGCATCCGGAGGACCTCCATCCCACCGAGATCCCCGCCAACGTTGAGGCTGGGTTGCGCGAATCCCCGGTCACGGACGTTCACATCTTTGGACGCCGTGGGCCAGCGCAAGTGAAGTTCACCCCGATGGAGCTCCGAGAGCTTGGGCACGTTCCGGACGTGGACGTGATCGTATACCCGGAAGATTTTGATTACGACGACGGATCCGAACAGGCCATCTCCTCGTCCAAGATGACCAAGCAAGTGACCGAACAGCTCACGAACTGGGTGTTCCAAGAACCCGAAGATCTGACAGCATCGCGCCGCATCCACATCCATATGCTGCAGCAGCCTGTAGCCATTCTGGGCAGCGAACACGTTGAAGGCATCCGCATGGAGCGGACCGAACTTCAGGGTGACGGATCGGTCAAGGGCACCGGCGAGTTCATCGATTACCCGGTTCAGGCCGTCTATCGCGCAGTTGGCTATGCCTCCCAGCCCATCGATGGCGCACCGTTTGACGATCGCCGCCACATCATCCCCAATGAAGCCGGACGTGTTTCACGTGACGGCGGGGTAGTGGACGGCCTGTATGCGACCGGGTGGATTAAGCGAGGCCCGATCGGGCTGATCGGCTCCACGAAGTCTGATGCTCAGGAAACCATCGCCAATCTCGTGGAGGACGCAGACGCGGGCATTCTGGAGGCCACCGGTCCCGGAACGGGTGCTGACGGGCTCCTGCCCTTCCTCGACAAGCGCGGCGTGCGCTACACCTCCTGGCACGGATGGGAGTTGCTTGAGGCCTACGAGAAGCAGCTCGGTGAGGCCGAAGGCCGCGAGCGCGTCAAGGTTGTGGAGCGCGAGACCATGACGGCCATCTCCCGGGGCGAGCCGCACAACGGCAAGCTCTACTGACAATTCAGGGAGAGTGAGCTAGTGCCGCGAGGTTGTCGTCGTCGTCAAAAACTCCTCGCCCCGGAGCCTTCCCGGCAACCGGGCCAACAAACCTAACGGTAGTTTGTGAACTGCAGCGCGCAGTCCACATCCGCATCTTTGAGAAGCGCGATTACCTCTTGTAGGGAGTCGCGCTTCTTGGAGCTGACGCGAAGTTCATCACCTTGGATCTGCACCTTGACGCCCTTGGGGCCATCATCGCGCACGATCTTTGCGAGCTTCTTCGCATTGTCCTGACTCAGCCCCTTCTTCAGGGCGCCAGCTAGCTGGAACTCCTTGCCGGAAGGTTTGGGTTCGCCATCGCCCACATCCAGCGATTTCAGCGGAACGCCGCGGCGGAACATCTTGGACTGGAGGACATCGTAGATTGCTAGGACGCGCTCGGGGGAGTTGGCCACCATCGTGATGGTCTCTCCAGAAAGGGTGACCGATGCTCCCACCCCCTTGAAATCGTAACGCTGGTTGATTTCCTTGGCTGTCTGGTTGACGGCGTTGTCCACTTCCTGACTGTCGTATTCGGACACCACATCGAATGATGAATCGGCCATGTTTCTCCTGACGTTCACGTTGGAATCTCGAGGTGAGACGGGGCGCGCGTGCGGCGTCGGTACCGGCCACAAGGCCCGCAAGCTCGGCGAATGGTACCTATGTCACAAGCGCTACTATCAGTTTGACAGTCTACGGGTGAAAGCTGCTAATCTCATCTGGCACGGTTCGGGCACGCTCGGATTGCGCAAGGCGGGTTTCCCGAGCGGCCAAAGGGAACTGACTGTAAATCAGTCGCTGTAAGCTTCGCAGGTTCGAATCCTGCACCCGCCACAAAGCACGGTGCAGCCGTGCTTCGCCTAGCGGCAGCTGTGACTGGTGTAACTGAGTTCTCACCGCCTTTTATTGGTAAAGGTATGTGCGAAACGGTACGCTGGTCCGCGTTGCCCCGATAGCTCAGTCGGCAGAGCGTCTCCATGGTAAGGAGAAGGTCAAGGGTTCGATTCCCTTTCGGGGCTCCATCGCTTCCACAATGGATGCGAGATGAGGCGGGGTAGCTCAGTTGGTCAGAGCGCACGACTCATAATCGTGAGGTCGCGGGTTCAAACCCCGCCCCCGCTACATATGAAGAAGCGAATCCTCGCTTCATCGCCGGACCGTGAGGAGATAGAGCGTTGGCTAGCAAGTCGGATGTTCGCCCCAAGATCACCCTCGCCTGCGAGGTGTGCAAGGAGCGCAACTACATCACCAAGAAGAACCGCCGTAACACGCCTGATCGGCTAAACATCAAGAAGTACTGCTCAAGGTGCAACGCATCTACGGTGCATCGCGAGACTCGCTGATCAGCTAATCGCTTGATGAAGAGGGCCTGCAGCTTTCGAGCTGTGGGTCCTTTTTCTTTGCCCGTTTCTGTGCCCGGGGCAACGGCGATTGCTCCCGCGCGCTGCTAGGCTTTGCGCGTGACGTGCTTTGTTCCAGAACATTCAGATGAACCCATCAACACTGTGCCACCGTTGCCAGCAGGCAGGACGGTGCCGGGTGCCAAGACACTAGCGGACCTCACCACGGTGGGTGTTGGCGGCCCGATGGCGAACTACGTTGAGGCGGCCACGGAGGCCGATTTCATTGACGCTATCCGCACGGCGGACGCAGAGGGCAAAGAGCTGTTGGTGATCGGTGGTGGCTCGAATGTGCTGGCCCGCGATGAACAGTTTGACGGCGTTGTGGTGCGTGATACCCGCTCCAATATCACGCTTGTGCAAGAAGGCGGATGCGAGGGAGCGAACCTCCGCGTATTGGGTGGAACCGGGTGGGATGAACTGGTGGTTCACACCATCCAGAACGAATGGATGGGGCTGGAGGCTCTGTCCGGCATCCCCGGAACTGTGGGCGCCGCACCCGTGCAAAACATCGGAGCGTACGGACAAGAGATCGCCTCCTCCGTTGCACGTGTCCAGACCTGGGACCGCAAGACGTCTAGCCGCCACGAGTTCTCCATGAGCGAGCTCGGGTTCGGATACCGCACCAGCCTCCTCAAGCAGACCTTCGCCGAGGGATGGGGGCCAAGCCCGCGCTACATCGTTCTGTCCGTAGACCTGCAGCTGAGAATCGCCTCCCTGTCCGCTCCTATCAGGTACGGCCAGCTTGCCAAGATGCTGGGCGTGGATGCTGGCACCCGCGTGCCAGCCAGTGATGTGCGCGCCGCCGTGCTGGAATTGCGGCGCTCTAAGGGGATGGTGTTAGACGATACGGACCGCGACACCTATTCCTGCGGGTCCTTCTTTACCAACCCTGTCATGACGGAGGAGCAGGCGGGCCAGTTGCCACAGGATGCTCCACGCTTCGCAGTGACCGATGAGAGCCGTGCCGTTCTGGGCGCCGCCGCGCCAACGGTCCCGGGGCAAGTGAAGACCTCCGCAGCGTGGCTGATCGACCATGCGGGCTTCCCGGCCGGATACGCAATGCCCGGGCCAGCCGCTCTTTCCAGCAAGCACTGCCTCGCCCTGACCAACCGCGGGGGAGCCACAGGCCGCGACCTTCGTGCTCTCGCCTCGGCCATCCAGCGCGGGGTGTCCGAGCGCTTTGGCGTTGAGCTCCACGCGGAGCCAACCGTTATCGGGGGCCTTTAGGGCGTCTTCAGGGGGTCTTAGGGCGCCTTTGGCCGGCGCCTAAGCTTCCTCTTCCTCGGCCAGCCACGAATCGATCTCCGCCTCCCAGCGCGCCTTGGATTCGTGTGAGGCGAAGGAGGCGTTCACGGAAGTGCGGGCGAGGTGGGCAAGCTCGGCATCGGAGAAGCCGCATGCCCGCAGGATCTCGTATTGATCGGTGAGCCGGGATAGGAAGAGTAGGGGATCATCCGCGCCAAGGGCGATGGATGCGCCGGCTTCCATCAGCTGGCGGACTGGCACCTGATCTTCTTCCCTGTAGACGCCGAGCGACACGTTGGATTCTGGGCAGATTTCGAAGGCCACACCGGCGTCAATGATGCGGCGGGCCAGATCCATATCTTCGCTGGCGCGTACGCCGTGGCCTAGCCGGGCCGGTTTGAGATGGGCCATGACGTCGCGAATATGCTCGGGTCCCAAAAGCTCCCCACCGTGAGGAACCGCGGGGATGCCGGCGCGCCGCGCAATATTGAAGGCGGCACTCCATTCGGACGTGGTGCCGCGCCGCTCATCGTTAGACAGCCCGAAGCCAACCACGCTGCCCGGGCCGTCCCCGGCGTACTGAGCTGCGAGGCGGGCGAGTGTGCGTGCTTCCAAGGGGTGGCGAATCCGAGAGGCGGCCACGATCACGCCCACTTCAACGCTGGTGGTACGCCATGCGTTCCTCGCCTCATCCAACACGATCTCAAGTGCGGGCGTAATCCCGCCAACGAACGGCGCGTAGGAGGTGGGATCGATTTGGATCTCGAGGCGCCGCGATCCCTCGGCTTTGTCAGCAAGCACGGCCTCACGAATGATCCGCCGCATCGAGTCCTCGCTGCGCACCACCGCGCGGGCGGCATCGTAGGCGCGCTGGAAGCGGAACCAGCCGCGCTGGTCAGCGGGCACCTGAAGTGCCACGTTGTCCGTCAGAGTGTCTGGCAGGCGGAGGTTTTGCTCGCGCGCCATGGAGATCAGGCTAGACACGCTGAGGGAACCTGTGAAATGCAGGTGCAAGTGAGCCTTGGGAAGTTTGTTGAGGTCACGCACGTGGCCATTTTTGCACAGATCGCGGGCCATTGCGGGCTCCGGAAGAAGCCACGGTGCGTGATACGTGGCGCATCGGGGCGCCATATGTTGTAGAAAAGACTCATGACGTTGCCAACCCGGTCCGAAAACGAGAGTCATGACCTCGCTCTCCTGACAGGTAATGGCGCGGCGGAGATGCTGCGCATTGCCTTGGGGGAACACACCGTTGTGCGCTCGTGGAGTGTTCACTCGGTTCATCACCGCCCGGGCGCTGGTGTGACCGTGTGTTATGACGTGGTGACGGACACCTTCAGTTCCGATGGCAGCGCGGAGCGGGGCCAAGAATACGTGTGCGCCTCAACAGCGCGGCTGTCCAATCCGGAGCATCCCGCGCTCGCGCATCTTCAGGCTGACGGCACGAAGGTGCGCGTGTGGCGTTACCCGAATGATCCGGAGTTGCCAGCGCTTCCGGTGGCTTGTTCGCCGGTGCTCATGAGCGAGTTGCTGGGCGAACCCGTGGCGATTGAGCTCAAGAGCTACCGTCCCACGCGCCGCGCTGTTGTGAAAGTATCTGGCCCCGACGGCACGCCGAGTTTCGGCAAGGTTCTGCGCCCGGGCCCCGCCCGCGAGTTGGTTGAGCGTCACCGCGTTCTTGAGCAAGCGCACGTACCGGCACCACGAGTTGTTTTTTCGAACGACGACGGGTTAGTCCTCGCCTCCAACGTGTCCGGGGAACCGTTGGCGAACCTGCTCTCACGCGGCATGGGAGCACGCGCGCCATTGGTGTTGGGAGAGCTCATCAAGGTGCTGGACGCCTTGCCTGCGGCTGCGCTGAACTTTCCCGAGAGACCAGCTTGGGCGGACCGCGCCGAACACTATGGGCATGCCGGGGCAACGGCGGTGCCGGAGGTTGCCGAGAGGTGTTACGCCATTGCTCGGCGGGTCAATGCCTTGTTGCACGTCTGTGATTCGGGGCCGATCGTGCCGGTACACGGTGATTTCTACGAGGCCAACGTGTTCATGGTTCAGGGAAGCGTGGACGTTGCCGGCATCATCGATGTGGATTCTGTAGGTCCGGGCCACCGTGTGGATGATCTGGCATGCCTGCTAGGGCACGTCAGCGTGCTGCCGCATCTGGCCCCGCGTTCTTATCCCTATGTGAGCGATGATCTGTCCCGCTGGGCCGCGATCTGTGAACAGATGGTGGATCCCATTGCTCTCAACGCGCGGGCCGGAGGCGTTGTCCTCTCGCTCGTGGCGGGTGCCAAGCGCGTTGACGGGCGCGAGTGGAGGTCCGATGCGCTCGGGCGCGTTGCCACGGCAGAATGGTGGCTGAACCGCGCCGAATCATGGGCAGTGAGCCGCGGAGTCATCTACTGACAACTGGCTGGTCCGCTAACCCACTGCAAGATTGTGTGGCTTAGATCAGCGAGAGGGAAAGCCTGCGAGACGGGAAGGAAAGAAGAAGGGAGTAGTCCACACAGCTGTGTGAACTACTCCCCAGAGCTTCAGCTCGTGCGTGAGTGGATCGCAACTCACGCGGTCGGGCACAGTGGACGCTAGGCCAACAAGTTCTGAATACGCGTGATGCCTTCTACGAGGTCTGCCTCGTTGAGAGCGTAGGAGAAGCGAAGGCAACCAGAGGCGCCGAACGCCTCGCCAGGAACAACGGCTACTTCTGCATCCTCCAAGATGATGGCAGCGAGTTCCGTTGTGTTCTCAGCGGTACGCCCATTAATCTCACGGCCCAGAAGCGAGGTGACATCCGGGTAAAGGTAGAAGGCTCCCTCGGCCTTGGGTACGATCACGCCATCGATGTCACGGAGCATTCCCAGCAGGAGGTTACGGCGGCCCTCGAAGGCCTTCCGCATATCTTCCACAATGTCCTGCGGGCCGGTCAAGGCGGCGATTGCTGCGCGCTGGGACACGTTGGACACGTTGGAGGTGGTGTGAGACTGCATGTTGGTGGCAGCCTTGATGATGTCCTTCGGGCCGTACATCCAGCCAACGCGCCACCCAGTCATGGAGTAGGTTTTCGCCACTCCGTTCAAAACGATGGTCTGATTTGCCAGATCTGGCACCAGATCGAGCAGGTAGTTCATCTTCTTGCCGTAGGTCAGGTGTTCGTAGATCTCATCGGTCACAACCCAGAGGCCGTGTTCGAGCGCCCACTCGCCAATGGCGGTGAGCTCTTCTGCCGAATACATGGCACCCGTGGGGTTGGACGGGGAACAGATCAGAATGGCCTTGGTACGGCGGTTGCGAGCTGCTTCGAGTTGCTCAAGCGTGACCTTGTAGCCGGATTCGGCATTGGTGAACACCTTGGTGGGTACACCGTCACACAGGCGGATTGCTTCAGGGTAGGTGGTCCAGTATGGGGCGGGAAGGATGATCTCGTCGCCAGGGTCAGTGATGGCTGCGAAAGCCTGGTAGACGGCCTGCTTGCCACCATTCGTTACGAGAATGTTCGCCGGGTCTACATGAATACCGGAATCGGCCAGCGTCTTGTCAGCAATCGCCTTGCGCAGCTCCGGGAGGCCGGAGGCAGGCGAGTACTTGTGATTCTTGGGATCACGGGCTGCCTCAATGGCTGCCTCAACAATATGGGGTGGCGTGGGGAAATCTGGTTCACCCGCACCGAAGCCCACAACCGGGCGCCCCGCGGCCTTGAGAGCTTTTGCCTTGGCATCTACTGCGAGGGTTGCTGATTCTGCGATAGCTGCGAGCCGGGATGATACGCGGCGAGCTGGTTCGGTAGATGTAGTCACGGCCCCATTTTCACATGCGAAATCGGGGGAATTCCGTTATGTGAGCAAAAATGGACAACACGCGAACAGCGGAGCATTCCTTGGCCATACCAGGCCAGACCAAGCCCAAAGTCCCGTATCCAAGGCGCAGAGTCGATGGAACATCGTCAGGCTTTCTCGCGCCTTGACTGATTGGTCAACCAATTTGTGTGTTGAATATGACAGATGGAGCATCCAGCTCGCTCTAGCCAATCCAAACAGGTAGTCTCGCTTGCGTTGTGCCGGGCACATTGGCATATACCCCTCACCATGGGGCATAATGTTCAAGTGCTCAATGGCCGAAGGGTAGTGGCGCAATTGGTAGCGCATCGGTCTCCAAAACCGACGGTTGGGGGTTCGAGTCCCTCCTACCCTGCTAAGGCGGCTCATGTTTGCATGAGCCGCCTTTGTTTAACCATGTAACTCCTGGACTAAGGAACGATGTGAACGCTGCTAGTAAGAAGAAGCCGGCGGAGAAAAAGCTGGGCTTCTTCGGCCGAATCGCGCTTTACATCCGCCAGATTTTCGGCGAGTTGAAGAAAGTCCAGCGCCCGTCCCGTAGCGAGCTCTGGCAGATGTTCCTCACGGTCATCCTGTTTGTGACTGTCGTCATGATCTTCGTCGGTCTGCTAGATGCGGGATTTGGCCGGCTAACACTGTGGATCTTCGGATAGGTACCCGCCTCTCCGATCAATGAAGGAAAGTAGGAATAGAGTGCCTGAAGAATTCCTCGAGCCCGAGGCCCAAGAGGAGACGTTCGAGGCCACCGAACCTGAACCCGAAGCGGAAGCTCCGGCCGGTGACGATCAACAGCCTGGCGTTATCTCCGAAGCGGACGTGCGTGCCAAGCTCAAGGGCCTAGACGGCCGCTGGTACGTGCTCCATACCTACTCCGGCTACGAAAAGCGGGTCAAGCAGGACCTTGAAGTCCGCATCCATTCGATGAACATGGAGGATTACATCTTCCAGATCGAAGTTCCGATGGAAGAGGTATTCGAGATCCGCCGTGGCCAGCGCAAGCTGGTTTCACGTGTGCGCATGCCTGGTTACGTCATCATCCGTCTGGATATGACGGACGATGCGTGGCGTGTTGTTCAGTCCACCAACGGCGTCACCGGTTTCGTTGGTAATGGCCGCACACCCGTGGCTCTCAGTGAGAATGAAGTTGTCACGATGCTCACGCCAGTTGTGGAAGCAGAAGCAGCTGCCGAAGCCAAGGCCGCCGGAGTTCCAACCGGTGCAGAACCGGCAACGGTTTCTCCCTACGAGGTTGGCGAATCCGTCACACTTACGTCCGAACCATGGGCCGGAATGCCCGCCACAGTTTCCAGCGTGGATCCCGCCAATCAGCGGCTTACCGTGCTTATGACCCTCGTCGGTCAGGAAACCCCGGTAGAACTCGCCTTCAGTCAGGTGCGCAAGGAGGATTAGCCGAACTCGGCTTTTCCTGACAAAGCGCGTATGCTCGAAGGCTGTCTGACCCGCCAATTCGGCGTGCCAGCACCTGCCGCTTATGCCATTGCGGCAGCGAAGAATGAAGAAAAGGACCCTACATGCCACCGAAGAAGAAGGTTTCGGGCTACATTAAGCTCCAGATTCCAGCTGGTGCAGCAACCCCTGCTCCGCCGATTGGCCCCGCTTTGGGCCAGCACGGCGTCAACATCATGGAGTTCTGCAAGGCCTACAACGCCGCAACAGAAGCCCAGCGTGGAAACGTTGTGCCTGTTGAGATCACCGTGTACGAGGATCGCTCGTTCACCTTTGAACTCAAGACCCCTCCCGCCGCCGAGCTGCTCAAGAAGGCTGCCGGCGTTGCCAAGGGTTCTGGCACTCCTCACACGGACAAGGTTGGCCACGTGAGCGCCGATCAGCTCCGCGAGATCGCCAAGACCAAGCAGCCGGACCTCAACGCCAACGATATCGATAACGCTGCCCGCATCATTGCTGGCACCGCGCGTTCGATGGGCCTGACAACGGACGCCATCTAAAGCTACGTAACACCGCACCGATGAGGTGCATCCAGTGGAAGGGCCTGCGCGGGCCCGTCAACCACAACTGCTCAAGAAGGAGAAAGCAGAATGGCAAAGCGCTCAAAGAGCTATCGCAACGCCGCGGCGAAGATCGCCGAAGGTGTGCAGTACAGCCCACTCGAGGCCATGCGCCTCGCAAAGGACACCTCGGTCACGAAGTTTGATTCGACCGTTGAGGTCATGTTCCGCCTTGGTGTGGATCCCCGCAAGGCGGACCAGATGGTCCGTGGCACCGTTAACCTACCGCACGGCACCGGCAAGACCGCTAGGGTCATCGTCTTCGCCGTTGGCGCGCGTGCACAGGAAGCAATTGATGCCGGAGCTGACGAAGTTGGCGGCGACGAACTGATCGCCAAGGTAGCCGACGGCTACGTTGATTTCGATGCAGCTGTTGCAACACCGGATCTCATGGGCAAGGTTGGCCGTCTGGGCCGCGTGCTCGGCCCCCGTGGCCTCATGCCGAACCCCAAGACCGGCACCGTGACCATGGACGTCACCAAGGCTGTGACGGATATCAAGGGCGGCCGTGTTGAGTTCCGAGTGGACAAGAACGGCAACCTCGGTTTCATCGTTGGTAAGACGTCCTTCGATGCCCAGAAGCTCGTGGAGAACTACGCTGCAGCTCAGGAAGAGATTCTGCGCCTGAAGCCCTCCACATCAAAGGGCCGCTACATCATGAAGGGCACAGTTTCCACCACGATGGGCCCCGGTATCCCGCTGGATACCACGAAGACCCGTAACCTAACCAGTCAGGATGCTTCCTAAGCGTTATTCTGATTGACAGCGAAAACCGCCCGGACTTAGCTCCGGGCGGTTTTTCTGTGCCAGCGCTTGCCAGCCCGTCACCTCCCATAGGAGAATCGGGCGAGTCATGCCCCGAAGAAGCGATCAAGACACAGGGAGATCGAACATTGCGATATGACGTCAAGAGATATCTAGCGAACAGGGGCTTGTTCGTGAAACATGTGAAAGTCCTCGAGCCGTATCACGACATGCTAGGCAACTCGATCATCTACAACGGGCAGCCTGTCACAACAAAGGTGGGCGTCAAGTTCCACGGGAAGAACAATCGGCTCGAAATTGCCAAAGATGCCAAGATCGAGTACCTATCAGTGGAATTCTGGGGGAACAACGCGCGGGTATACATCGGGCCAACGGTGAAGAAGCGCGGAGGCTTGCGCTTCACCCTACGCATGGGGCATGAATCCACGGTGACGGTTGGTCAAGATACGAGCTGTACGGCGCGCGCCTTCGTCTCCACGGGAGAGGGGTCCAGCGTGATGATTGGCGAAGATTGCATGATTGCCTCGGAGGTTGAGATCCGCACCGATGATGCTCACGCGATGTATGACGTGCGCACCGGTGAGCGGACCAACCCCTCTCACTCCATCACCATTGGCGATCATGTGTGGTTGGCAAAGTACGCCGCCGTGATGGGAGGCGTGACGATCGGTTCTGGATCGGTGGTTGGCTTCCGAAGCATTGTTACCCACGACGTCCCGAACAACTGTGTTGTTGCAGGAGCTCCCGCAAAGGTCATCCGCCGCGACGTGGCGTGGGAGCGCCCACGAATCGCAGATCGCAGGCCCGGCGAACTCGCTACCGCTCCCAAGAAGCGCGCCAAGCCCTACTGGAACGTCACCTCAGAAGAGGACGGTGCCCCGATCCTCACGAGTGGCACAGAATCGAACGATCCACGGCGCGCGCCCTAGCGGTGGCTGGACAGGGTAGGAGCGGTTGGGCACGTGCTCCGGAGCCGGCGCAATCCCTCCACCGCCGCGCCGGTATGATAGACGCATCGTGAACGCCGGTAGCCGCAGCCTACCCGCACCGCAGATGCCGCGTGGGGGAGTGTGGGAGGGGCCGTCGTCGTCGTCAAAAAGAAGGGAACGCTATGCAGACGTTGGTTATCGGAATAGCTGGGGGTACGGGAAGCGGCAAAACCACTCTCACGCACGCTCTCATCGATGCGTTTCCGGGCAAAACCAGCGTGGTGTTTCATGACAACTATTACCGGGCCTACCCTGATCTGACCTACGAACAGCGCAAGCGCCTGAACTGGGATTCTCCGGATGCCTTCGATTCAGGCCTGATGGTTGCCCAACTGAAGCAGCTCATTGCGGGCCAGGCGATCGATTCGCCGGTGTACGACTATTCGATCTACAACCCCTCCGATCAGACCCGCAGGATCGAGCCGGCTGATGTGATCATCGTGGAGGGCATCCTCATCTTCGCGGATCCGGCTATCTGCTCGCTGCTGGATATCAAGCTGTTCGTGGATACGGACGCGGATGTGCGTATCCTGCGGCGCATCAAACGGGACGTGATTGATCGCGGCCGCACCCTCGAATCGGTGGAGAAACAGTATCTGGAGACCGTCAAGCCCATGCATGAGCTCTATGTTGAGCCCTCCAAGCACAACGCGGACATCATCGTGCCCGAGGGCGGGCGCAACCTCGTGGCGCTTGACATGCTCATTCACAGGATTGCCGGCCAGATTGGGGTGGCTCCCGCTCCGATCAAGGAGCGAGTTCCCGCCCGCGGTGCGTGAGCGGAGAGATGCCTCACGAAGGAGCCGCACAAGTTGACCACCGGGCGGGGTAAACGTAGTCTTTTGCTTGCCGAAGACCGCAGGTCTCCCCTTGGGGGATAAACCTTAGAGTGCCAGCGCAGGTGAGAACTGAGTTTTGCTGATCCTAGCCAAGCCCTGTGCCACCTGCACAGGGCTTTTTGTTTTCCTGCGGCACAACGACCGGAAGGAGGCCCTATGGCACGGACCGATAAGTCTGCAGCGATTGCCGAACTCAAAGCATCCTTTGAGAAGGCAGATGCCGTGCTGCTCACTGAATACCGCGGGCTCACCGTTGCGCAGCTGCAAACACTGCGCCGCTCAATGGGTGCCGCTGTGGAATACAAGGTCGCCAAGAACACAATGGCTCGCATCGCGGCCAAGGAAGCCGGTATCGAAGGTCTCGAAGATCTTCTCACCGGCCCCACGGCCATCGCATTCGTGACCGGTGAGGTTTCGGAAGCGGCGAAGGCACTTCGCGATTTCGCCAAGGACAACCCTGCGCTTGAAATCAAGGGCGGCTTCATGGAGGGCGAAGTGCTCGCCACCGAAGGCGTTCTCAAGCTGGCCGATCTGGAATCCCGCGAGGTTCTGTTTGGCAAGGCCGCAGGTGTGCTCAAGGCTGTCATGTATCAGGCGGCATACGTCATCAACGCGCCAGCAACCAAGGCGGTCCGTACCGTCGAGGCCCTGCGCGCGAAGCAGGAAGAAGCGGCCGCATAGCGCGGCCCCAAATCAACATAAACAACTGCTCGCGTAGCAGGATTAGAAAGGTAGGCCATCATGGCTAAGCTCACTGTTGAAGAGCTCATCGCAGCGTTCAAGGAGCTCACCCTCGTTGAGGTTTCCGAGTTCGTCAAGGCATTCGAAGAGGAGTTCGACGTTACCGCCGCTGCTCCCGTTGCCGCTGCTGCAGGCCCCGCCGCTGGCGGCGCTGCTGAAGCCGTTGAGGAAGAGAAGGACTCCTTCGATGTTGTCCTCGACGCCGTTGGCGATAAGAAGGTTGCAGTGATTAAGGAAGTGCGTGCACTGACCTCACTCGGCCTGAAGGAAGCCAAGGATCTGGTTGACTCCGCTCCCAAGGCAGTGCTCGAGGGCGTTGCTAAGGACGCAGCCGAGAAGGCCAAGGAGCAGCTCGAGGGCGCCGGCGCTTCCGTCACCCTGAAGTGATGCGAGCGGCCTAGTGCCGCTTCTCACAGCTGTATAGCTCAAAACGCAGGACCTCTTCGGGGGTCCTGCGTTTTTGCTTGCATCTTCTAGGCGCATGTGGAACAGTGTGCGGAGGCTTAATGGAGAGCTAGTGACGGCTTCCACAGTCCCGAAGGGTGGATTGCGGAATGCCCCGGGTGTACATTAGATACTTGCGCCAGCGTACCCAAAGTTGTGCCCAATTACCGAGTGGACGGCCACAAGCCATCCGCCTGATGATGGACTTTCTGCGGTGTTGGCGCCAACGCCTTACCAACGTCAGGGAAGGATCCCCCTTTGGCTGCTTCGCGCACCTATTCGCTCTCCGCTGCTCATGGTAAGCCGGTTGTAGACCGGGCTTCCTTTGCAAAGATTTCTGAGCCGCTGCAGGTACCTGACCTGCTGGGCCTCCAGACAGAAAGTTTCGGCTGGCTCACCGGCTCATCTAAGTGGGTGGCCGAACACCCAGACGAGCAGTCTGGGCTCGAGGAAATCTTTGAGGAGATTTCCCCGATTGAGAACGCTGCCCAAACAATGGGGCTTGTGCTCTCCTCGCCGCATCTTGAAGATCCTAAGTATTCGATCTTGGAGTGCCGTGAGCGTGATTTAACCTACTCGGCGCCGATGTATGTGACGGCCGAGTTCCAAAACTATGAGACTGGTGAGATCAAGTCTCAGACCACCTTCATTGGTGATTTCCCGCTGATGACGGCGCGTGGCACGTTCATCATCAACGGAACTGAGCGTGTTGTTGTGTCTCAGCTGGTCCGCTCTCCGGGCGTGTACTTTGAGCGCACGGCCGATAAGACGTCCGATAAGGACATCTTCTCCACCCGCGTGATTCCCTCGCGTGGCGCATGGCTGGAGTTTGAGATCGATAAGCGTGACGCCGTTGGTGTACGCGTTGATCGTAAGCGTAAGCAGTCCGTCACGGTGTTCCTCAAGGCCCTTGGCCTCTCCGAGAGCGAGATCCGCGAGAACTTCGCTGATTTCCCCGCGCTGATTGACACGTTGGAGAAGGACACGGTCCATACGCAGGAAGAAGCCCTGCAGGATCTGTACCGCAAGCTCCGTCCTGGCGAGCCGCCCACGGCGGAAGCTGGGCGTACCCTGCTCAACAACTTCTACTTCAACACCAAGCGCTATGACACGGCGAACGTTGGCCGCTACAAGATCAACAAGAAGCTTGGGCTTCCTGAGGGTTCCGGAACGCGCCAGCTGGGTATTGAGGACATCACGGCCGCGCTTCGCTACATGCTGGCGCTTCACGCTGGCCAGAGCGAAGTTGTGTGTGCCGAAGATGGCAAGCCGGTTTCCACTGAAACTGACGATATCGATCACTTCGGTAACCGCCGCATCCGCGCCGTTGGTGAGCTCATCCAGAATCAGGTTCGCACGGGCTTGGCCCGCTTGGACCGCATGGTTCGCGAGCGTATGACCACGCAGGAAGCCGAAGCCATCACGCCTTCCTCGCTCATCAACATTCGCCCCATCGTTGCCGCGATCAAGGAGTTCTTCGGAACCTCCCAGCTTTCGCAGTTCATGGATCAGAACAACCCGCTGGCCGGCCTGACGCACAAGCGCCGCCTGTCCGCGCTTGGCCCCGGTGGCCTTTCGCGTGATCGCGCTGGCATGGAAGTTCGAGACGTCCATCCTTCCCATTACGGGCGTATGTGCCCGATTGAGACCCCAGAGGGTCCGAACATTGGTCTGATCGGCTCTCTGGCTTCTTTCGCCCGAATCAACCCCTACGGCTTCATTGAGACCCCGTACCGTGTGGTTGAGGACGGTGTGGTCACCGATACGATTAAGTATCTTCAGGCCGACGACGAAGACACAGTGTTCATCGCTCAGGCAGAGGCACCTCTCGATGAGACAGGGCGCTTCCTTCAGGATGAGCCTCTGTGCCGTATGCCTGGCGGCGAGCCTGCGTTGGTCCCGGCCGATGAGATCGGGTTCATGGACGTGTCCGCACGCCAGATGTGCTCGGTTGGTACGGCCATGATTCCGTTCCTTGAGCACGACGATGCGAACCGAGCCCTCATGGGCGCGAACATGCAGCGTCAGGCTGTGCCGCTGCTACGTCCCGTTGCCCCCTACGTTGGTACGGGCATGGAGATGCGCGCCGCGGTTGACGCCGGCGATGTCACCGTTGCCACGGCTGCGGGTGTTGTGACCGAAGTTGATGCGGATGCTATCCACGTCGAACAGGATGACGGCACTCACGCCCTGTACAAGATGATCAAGTTCGATCGCTCCAACCCGGGCAACTGCACCAACCAGAAGGTTGTTGTGTCCGAGGGTGACCGCGTTGAGGCCGGCACGCTGCTGGCTGACGGCCCGGCAACAGAGGGCGGCGAGCTTGCGCTTGGCCAGAACTTGCTGGTGGCCTTCATGTCCTGGAACGGCTACAACTACGAGGACGCGATGATCGTGTCCGAGCGTTGCGTGAAGGAAGATCTCCTGACCTCGATCCACATCGAGGAGCATGAGGTCGATGCCCGCGATACCAAGCTTGGACCCGAGGAAGTCACCCGTGACATCCCGAACGTGTCCGAGGAGATGCTGTCCCATCTTGATGAGCACGGCGTTATTCGCATCGGTGCCGAAGTCCAAGCAGGAGACATTCTGGTTGGCAAGATCACCCCGAAGGGCGAAACGGAGCTGACCTCAGAAGAGCGCCTGCTTCGTGCGATCTTCGGCGAAAAGGCGAAGGAAGTGCGCGATACCTCGCTGCGCGTTCCTCACGGCCAGTCCGGCATCGTCATTGGCGTTCGTCAGTTCACCAAGGACAACAACGATGAACTGGCAGCCGATGTCAACGAAACCGTTCGCGTGTACATCGCTCAGCGCCGCAAGATCACCATTGGTGACAAGATGGCGGGACGCCACGGCAACAAGGGTGTTATTTCCCGAATCCTCCCCGTGGAGGATATGCCGTTCATGGAAGATGGAACTTCGGTTGACATCATCCTGAACCCGCTTGGTGTGCCAGGCCGAATGAACCTTGGTCAGGTATACGAACTGCACTTGGGCTGGATTGCCAGCCAAGGGTGGGACGCCACCAAGGCTCGCGAGGCCGGCGAAGAGTGGGCGAATCGCCTACCGGAGAACACCGTCACTGGTGAGCCGGGCTCACGCGTGGCAACCCCAGTGTTCGATGGTCTGATGGCCGATGAGCTCAATGGCTTGCTTACCTCCACGCTGCCGAACCGCGATGGCGATGTCATGATCGATCAATTCGGTAAGGCACGCCTGCTGGACGGGCGGACGGGCGAACCGTTCCCCGAGCCTGTTTCGGTTGGTTACATGTACATCCTGAAGTTGCACCACCTTGTGGACGATAAGATCCACGCGCGCTCGACTGGCCCATACTCCATGGTGACCCAGCAGCCGCTCGGTGGTAAGGCGCAGTTCGGTGGCCAGCGCTTCGGTGAGATGGAGGTGTGGGCGCTTGAAGCTTACGGCGCCTCGCACACCCTTCAGGAAATGCTGACCATCAAGTCTGACGATACCGTTGGCCGCGTCAAGGTGTACGAAGCCATCGTCAAGGGCGATAACGTTCCAGAACCAGGCATTCCCGAGTCCTTCAAGGTGCTCATTCAGGAAATGCGCTCGCTCTGCCTGAACGTTGAGGCGCTCGATTCTGCTGGCGAAGCAATCGATCTGCAGGACGATGAAGAAGACCAGTTCCAAACCCCTGAGCCCGTGGCTATGCCAACTGGACTTGAGGATCTGACATCTGGAGCGGAATTCTAAGACTTGTGACGGAAGATGCCGGGTCCCGCGCCCACCCGGCACCTTCCGAAGTCGGCTCCACAATGAAGAACGTAACGGTGCAGAACCTGAGGAAGTAGGAATCTTGCTCGACGTCAATCGTTTCGACCAGCTGCATATTGCTCTGGCAACTTCGGACGATGTCCGTGAATGGTCCCATGGCGAGGTTAAGAAGCCCGAGACCATCAATTACCGTACTTTGAAGCCTGAGAAGGACGGCCTTTTCTGCGAGCGCATCTTCGGTCCCACAAGGGACTGGGAGTGTGCGTGTGGAAAGTACAAGCGCCCACGCTTCAAGGGAATTGTTTGTGAACGCTGTGGTGTAGAAGTCACCCGTTCCAAGGTGCGCCGTGAGCGCATGGGCCACATTGAGTTGGCCGCCCCCGTCACCCACATCTGGTACTTCAAGGGTGTTCCGTCCCGCTTGGGCTACCTGCTGGACATTGCTCCCAAGGATCTGGAGAAGGTCATCTACTTCGCCGCCTACATGGTGACCGAAGTTGATGCCGAGGCACGCCGCGATGACATGCCCACTCTTCAGTCCGAATACGAGCTGGAGCGCGCCGCTCTGGAGAAGGCCCGCGATGTTGATCTGGAAGAGCGCCAGCAGGTGCTCGAGAAGGATCTGGCCGCAGCCGAAGCAGAGGGCGCGAAGTCCGATGTGAAGAACAAGCTCAAGCGCGCCGCAGAAACTGAGCTGGGCCGTATCCGCAAGCGCGCGGACGCGGACATTGCTCGCCTAGACACTGTCTGGGATCGTTTCTCCAAGCTGAAGGTTGGAGATCTGGAAGGCGATGAGGATCTTTATCGTGAGATGGAGACCCGCTACTCGGATTACTTCGCCGCTGCACGTGGTGCGGAGGCGATCCAGAAGCGCCTAGAGAACTTCGATCTGCAGGGCGAACATGAGCACCTTCTCGAGGTTATCGAGACGGGAACAGCTCAGCGCAAGGCACGCGCTCTCAAGCGCATCAAGGTGGTCAACGCCTTCTTGCACTCGTCCACGAAGCCCGAGGCCATGGTGCTGGATGCCCTGCCCGTGATCCCGCCGGATCTGCGCCCGATGGTTCAGTTGGACGGTGGCCGTTTCGCCACCTCCGATCTCAACGATCTGTACCGCCGCGTCATCAACCGCAACAACCGCCTCAAGCGGATGCTGGATCTTGGCGCCCCGGAAATCATGGTGAACAACGAAAAGCGCATGCTGCAGGAAGCTGTGGACGCGCTGTTCGATAACGGCCGCCGTGGCCGCCCCGTTCAGGGCGCCGGCAACCGTCCGCTCAAGTCCCTCTCTGACATGCTCAAGGGCAAGCAGGGACGCTTCCGCCAGAACCTTCTGGGCAAGCGCGTGGATTACTCGGGCCGTTCGGTTATCGTGGTTGGCCCCACCCTGAAGCTGCACCAGTGTGGCCTCCCGAAGATCATGGCGCTCGAACTGTTCAAGCCGTTCGTCCAGAAGCGCTTGGTTGATTTGGAGATCGCCAAGAACATCAAGGCGGCCAAGCGCCTCATTGATCGTCAGCGCTCCGAGGTATGGGACGTGCTAGAAGAGGTTATTCAGGAGCATCCTGTTCTCCTCAACCGCGCACCAACCCTGCACCGCTTGGGTATTCAGGCGTTCGAGCCCCAGCTGATTGAAGGCAAGGCCATCCGCTTGCACCCGCTCGTGTGTGGCGCCTTCAACGCGGACTTTGACGGTGATCAGATGGCCGTGCACCTCCCCATTTCGGTGGAGGCACAGGCTGAGGCACGTATCCTCATGCTGTCGGCCAACAACATCCTCAAGCCTTCTGACGGCCGCCCCGTCACGATGCCTTCTCAGGACATGGTGATCGGCCTGTACTACCTGACATCCCTGCGCAAGGGACTGGCAGGGGAGGGCCGCTACTTCTCCTCGGTCAGCGAGGCCCAAATGGCCTTCGATCTTGGCGAACTGGACATGAACTCCACGTGCCACATCCGCTTCGAGGGCGATGTTGTGCCCCCACGCGGTTGGGACGGGGCAGAGAACCACGAAGTTGGCGATCCGCTGCTGCTGGAGACCACGTTTGGACGCGCACTGTTCAATGACACGCTTCCCACGGACTTCCCCTACGTCAATGACGTTGTGGATAAGAAGCTCCTTGGCGCGATCGTCAACGAACTCGCTGAGCGTTACGAGAAGGTTGCCGTTGGCGCCTCCTTGGACGCCCTGAAGTCCACCGGTTTCTACTGGGCTGGCCGCTCCGGCGTGACCATCGCGGTGAACGATGTTGTGGTTCCCGAATCCAAGCCAGCCATCTTGGCCAAGGCGGAAGAGGACGCGGCCCGCATCGAGCACCAGTTCCTGACCGGACGTATTGAGGACGAGGATCGCCGCCGCGATCTGGTTGATCTCTGGTCAACCGTCACCGATGAGATCGCCGGCCAGATGCGCGAGAACTTCGATGAGACCAACACGGTGAACCGCATGGTCTCCTCCGGTGCTCGTGGTAACTGGGAGCAGGTCCGCCAGATTGCTGGTATGCGTGGCCTCGTGGCCGATCCGCGTGGAAACATTATTCCCCGCCCGATCCAGTCCAACTACCGCGAGGGCCTTTCGGTTCTCGAGTACTTCATCGCCACACACGGCGCCCGTAAGGGACTGGCCGATACGGCTCTGCGTACCGCGGATTCGGGCTACCTGACCCGCCGCCTCGTGGACGTCTCCCAGGATGTTATCGTGCGCGAATCCGATTGTGGAACGCGCCGCGGCTTGGCCAAGACCATCGCGGTTGCGGACGATGCAGGCAACTTGGTGGCCGATGAGCAGTTGGACACCGCGGTATACGCCCGCACGTTGGCCCGTGACATTTCGGATGCGGATGGCAACATCATCGCGGCAGCCGGCACGGATCTTGGTGACGTGGTGATCGAGAAGCTGATCGCCGCTGGCGTGACCGAGGTGAGCGTGCGCTCCGTCCTGACCTGTGAGTCCCGGATTGGTACGTGCGCGAAGTGCTACGGCCGCTCCATGGCTACAGGCAAGCTCGTGGATATCGGTGAGGCCGTGGGTATCGTGGCCGCCCAGTCCATTGGCGAACCCGGAACCCAGCTGACCATGCGTACGTTCCACACCGGTGGTTCGGCTTCGGCAGACGATATTACTCAGGGTCTTCCCCGAGTTCAGGAGTTGTTCGAGGCACGTACCCCGAAGGGCGAGGCTCCGATCGCGGAAGCGGCCGGCCGCCTTGAGATCGAGGATGGGGAGCGTTTGCGCCGCCTGACGATCGTTCGGGACGACGGCGACGACGACATCACCTATCAAGTTGCCAAGCGCGCCAAGCTGCGCGTGGAAGAAGGCGGCCATGTGAGCGTTGGCGAACAGCTTGTTGAAGGATCGGTTGATCCCAAGAAGGTGCTGCGCATCAACGGCCGCAAGGCAGCTCAGCAGCACATCGTCAACGAAGTACAGGCCGTGTACCGTTCACAGGGCGTGGAGATCCACGATAAGCACATTGAGGTTATCGTGCGTCAGATGCTTCGCCGCATCACCATCCTAGAGGCCGGAACTACCAAGCTGCTCCCGGGCGAGCTTGTGGATGTTTCAGTGTTCGAGGATGCCAACCGCGCCGCGATGGCTGAAGGCGGCAAGCCCGCTTCTGGCCGTCCCGAGCTCATGGGTATCACGAAGGCCTCTCTGGCAACGGATTCGTGGCTATCGGCCGCGTCCTTCCAGGAGACCACCAAGGTGCTCACAGAGGCAGCGCTCAACGCCAAGTCCGATCCGCTCTCCGGCCTCAAGGAGAACGTTATCCTCGGTAAGCTCATCCCGGCCGGTACCGGGCTTGAGGAGCTACGCCACGTGGAGATCGAACCAACGGCCGATGCGCGCATCGAGTTCGAAAAGAACAACGGCTTCAACCATGCCGATCTGGAACCCTTCGATGATGTGTACCGCTACGGCGATTACCCAGATTTCGATCTGACAGCCGGATACGGAGCATACTGATCGATAGGTCGAACTAGACCGGTCACGTAGATCACACAACATGAGGCGGGCAGGGGAGTGATCCCTTGCCCGCCTTTGTGTTTCCTGCCACCACTGGGGCACATCCTTTGACGCTATACCAAATAAGCGGCTAATCTTGTGTAGGTTGCCCGTTCGCGGGTCCGACACGCATGCGATGGCGTCCCTGCCCCCGAATGCGTGTGGCAGCGGTGTGCATTCGGCCCCGGCGAACAATCTTTGTTTCATTAGAACATTTCAGGAGAAATAGTGCCCACTATTCAGCAGTTGGTCCGTAAGGGACGCAGCAGCAAGGTCGGTGCCGGCAAGACGCGTGCTCTGCAAGGGAGCCCCCAGCGTCGTGGCGTGTGCACCCGAGTATTCACGACAACCCCAAAGAAGCCGAACTCCGCTCTGCGTAAGGTTGCCCGTGTTCGCCTTTCATCCGGCGTTGAGGTTACGGCCTACATCCCCGGTGAAGGTCACAACCTTCAGGAGCACTCCATCGTTCTGGTCCGTGGAGGGCGCGTTCGCGATCTCCCCGGCGTTCGCTACAAGATCGTTCGCGGCGCACTCGACACCCAGGGTGTGAAGTCCCGTGGCCAGGCTCGTAGCCGCTACGGTGCGAAGAAGGAGAAGAAGTAATGCCACGTAAGGGACCTGTACGCAAGCGTCCGCTGGTCAATGATCCAGTTTACGGCTCCCCGGTTGTTACCCAGCTGGTTAACCGCATCCTTCGCGATGGAAAGAAGTCCACAGCCGAGCGCATTGTTTATGATGCACTCAAGGGCGTTGCCGAGAAGTCCGATCAGGATGCCCTGACCGTCCTCAAGCGCGCGCTGGACAACATTCGTCCGTCCCTAGAGGTTCGCTCCCGCCGCGTCGGTGGCGCCACCTACCAGGTGCCGGTTGAGGTCAAGCCCGGCCGCGCAACAACGCTGGCACTGCGCTGGCTCGTGGATTACGCGCGTGCGCGCCGCGAGAACAGCATGACTGAGCGCCTCATGAACGAAATCCTCGATGCTTCCAACGGCCTTGGTGCCGCTGTCAAGCGCCGCGAGGATACGCATCGTATGGCGGAGTCCAATAGGGCGTTCGCTCACTACCGTTGGTAACACCGGGTTGAGCCCTTGAGCTTGCCCCCTACGAAGAAGAGAGCCTGAACGTGGCACTTGAAGTGCTTACGGACCTCAAGAAGGTCCGCAACATTGGAATTATGGCGCACATTGACGCTGGCAAAACCACCGTCACCGAGCGCATCCTCTTTTACACCGGTATTAACTACAAGATCGGTGAAACCCACGATGGTGCCTCCACCACCGACTGGATGGATCAGGAAAAGGAACGTGGTATTACCATCACGTCCGCTGCCGTCACAGCGTTCTGGAAGGGCACCCAGTTCAACATCATCGATACCCCAGGACACGTTGACTTCACGGTCGAGGTTGAGCGCGCTCTTCGCGTGCTTGACGGCGCCGTGGCAGTGTTCGACGGCAAGGAAGGTGTTGAGCCCCAGTCTGAGACCGTGTGGCGTCAGGCTGATAAGTACGCGGTCCCGCGTATCTGCTTCGTCAACAAGATGGACAAGCTCGGCGCTGATTTCGATTTCTCGGTTCAGACCATTCGTGACCGCCTCCATGCAACGCCCGTTGTGATCACCTTCCCGATCGGCGCGGAGAACGATTTTGCTGGCGTGGTGGACATCCTCAAGATGAAGGCCATCCGCTTCCCAGAGACAGATGATGAGGGTGTGGAAACACGCGGCTCCGTCGTCGTCGAAGAAGAAATCCCAGCCGATCTCCTCGAAAAGGCGGAGAACCTCCGTACCGAAGCGATGGAAGAGGCTGCGGAAGCCAACGATGAACTCATGGAAAAGTACCTCGATGACGGGGAACTCACCACTGAGGAAATGATCGAAGGCATCCGTTCTAGGACCGTCAACTCCGAGATCTACCCCGTGTACGCGGGTTCGGCATACAAGAACAAGGGCGTCCAGCCCATGCTGGATGGCGTTGTTAACTTCCTGCCGGCCCCCCACGATCTTCCTCCGGTTGAGGGCTTCCGCCCCGATCACGAAGATGAGCCCATCTTCCGCAAGGCTGATGAGAAGGAACCCTTCTCAGCTCTGGCCTTCAAGATTGCGGTACACCCGTTCTACGGCAAGCTCATCTACGTGCGCGTATACTCCGGCAAGGTGACTCAGGGTACTCAGGTGCTCAACACCACCACCGGCAAGAAGGAACGCATCGGCAAGATGTTCCAGATGCACTCGAACACCGAGAACCCGGTGGACATTGCACACGCTGGTCACATCTACGCATTTGTGGGCCTCAAGGATACCCGCACCGGCGATACGCTGGCTGAGATCGGCCACCCCGTCGTGCTGGAATCCATGACCTTCCCGGAGCCCGTGATTCACGTGGCCATCGAGCCGAAATCGAAGAACGATCAGGAGAAGCTCTCCATCGCCATTCAGAAGC
This sequence comes from Ancrocorticia sp., assembly GCF_052089425.1. Lineage (NCBI taxonomy): Bacteria > Bacillati > Actinomycetota > Actinomycetes > Actinomycetales > Actinomycetaceae > Ancrocorticia > Ancrocorticia sp. The sequence goes on from NZ_JBQCZW010000002.1 coordinate 150,076, forward strand.
TCGCCGAAGAAGATCCCACCTTCACGGTCCGTCAGGATCCAGAGACCGGCCAGACCGTTATTGGCGGTATGGGCGAACTCCATCTGGACATTCTGGTTGATCGCATGAAGCGCGAGTTCCGCGTGGACGCCAACATCGGTAGCCCGATGGTTGCCTACCGCGAAACCATCCGTAAGCGCGTGGAGAAGTACGACTACACGCATAAGAAGCAGACCGGTGGTTCCGGCCAGTTCGCAAAGGTTCAGGTCACCCTTGAGCCGTTGCCTGAGGATTCCGAAGCTGACAACTACAACTTCGTGAATGCTGTGACTGGCGGCCGCGTTCCCCGCGAATACATTCCTTCTGTAGATGCCGGTATCCAAGAGGCAATGCAGAACGGTATTCTGGCTGGCTACCCGATGGTAGACATCCAGGCCACTCTCGAAGACGGCGCCTACCATGACGTTGATTCTTCGGAAATGGCATTCAAGATTGCCGGAAACATGGTGTTCAAGGAGGCCGCGAAGAAGGCCAAGCCTGTGCTCCTGGAACCGGTGATGGATGTTGAGGTACGTACTCCGGAAGAGTACATGGGCGATGTTATCGGCGATCTTAATTCCCGCCGCGGCATGATCAAGTCCATGGAAGATGCTCACGGAGTGAAGATCGTTCGCTCGAATGTCCCGCTGAGCGAGATGTTCGGTTACGTTGGCGATCTGCGTTCCAAGACTCAGGGCCGCGCGGTGTACACCATGCAGTTCGATTCCTACGCTGAGGTTCCGAAGGCTGTTGCTGAGGAAATCATCGCAAAAACTCGGGGCGAGTAACTTCCCCCAAGTCCTGTACAATCAGTTACCGTAAACAAGAACTTGAGCTGAATTCGATCAGCCCTAAGTCAATCTAGAGTCCCAGGAGGGCCCAAGTGGCGAAGGCCAAGTACGACAAGTCCAAGCCGCATATGAACATCGGCACCATCGGGCACGTGGATCATGGTAAGACAACCCTGACCGCTGCGATCACCAAGGTGCTTGCGGATGAATACCCCGAGCTGAACTCGTTCACACCGTTTGACGAAGTGGACAACGCTCCAGAAGAGCGCGAGCGCGGCATTACCATTAACGTGTCTCACGTTGAGTACCAGACGCCTAAGCGTCACTACGCTCACGTTGACGCCCCAGGCCACGCCGATTATGTGAAGAACATGATCACCGGCGCCGCTCAGATGGACGGTGCGATCCTCGTGGTTGCAGCGACCGACGGCCCCATGGCTCAGACTCGCGAGCACGTTCTGCTCGCCCGTCAGGTAGGCGTGCCGGATATCATCGTTGCACTCAACAAGTGCGACATGGTTGATGATGAGGAGCTCCTCGAGCTCGTGGAGATGGAGGTCCGTGACCTTCTCTCCTCGCAGGAGTTCGATGGTGATGACGCCCCCGTCATCAAGGTCTCTGCATTCAAGGCTCTTGAAGGCGATCCCAAGTGGGTTGAGGCCATCAAGGAACTCATGGCAGCAGTGGATGACTACTTCCCGGATCCCGTTCGTGATCTTGAGAAGGAATTCCTCATGCCAATCGAGGACGTCTTCACGATCACCGGCCGCGGCACCGTCGTGACCGGCCGTGCAGAGCGTGGCCAGCTGAAGCTGAACGAAGAAGTTGCCATTATCGGCCTTCGTCCAACTCAGAAGACCACCGTCACCGGTATCGAGATGTTCCACAAGCAGATGGATACAGCCGATGCAGGCGAGAACTGTGGCCTCCTTCTCCGCGGCACCAAGCGCGAAGATGTTGAGCGTGGCCAGGTTGTTGCCCGTCCGGGTACCATCACGCCTCACACCAAGTTCGTTGGTCAGGCCTACGTGCTGAAGAAGGAAGAGGGCGGCCGTCATAACCCGTTCTTCTCCAACTACCGCCCGCAGTTCTACTTCCGTACCACGGACGTCACCGGCGTTATCACCCTTCCAGAAGGCACCGAAATGGTTATGCCTGGCGACAACACTGAGATGAACGTTGAGCTCATCCAGCCAATCGCTATGGAAGAGGGCCTCGGCTTCGCTATCCGCGAGGGTGGCCGCACCGTTGGCTCCGGCAAGGTTGTTTCCATCGTTGAGTAATCACGATGGCCTAACGGCTTAATGATTGAGGCCCCCAGCATTGCGCTGGGGGCCTCAATCTGTCTTAAGCATCAGCCATTGACGGTCGTGTGAACGTCTGCAAACCACGGCTCGAGGCGGGCGTAGGCGTCAAGGAATAGCCGGTAGGGCTCCTCGTAGGCCGCATGGGCTGCGGCAACTGGCGGCGTATCGGGGTCACGGTGCGAGAGCCGTGTGGCGATCGTGAAATCGTCGAACACTCCGGTGCCTACTCCCGCTAGCACGGCGGCACCGATGGCGTTAGCTTCCTCGACAATGTCACGCGGGGCGACGGGCAGATTCCACGTGTTGGCCAAGATTTCTAGCATGACGGGGGACTGAGCAAGTCCGCCGATAGCATCGATGTGGTCAACGGCGAAGCCGGCATCGGAAAACGCCTCGAGCCCGGTGCGGAGATTGAAGGCAACGCCCTCCATGACGGCGCGCATCATATGCGGCTGCTTGTGATCCATGTGCAGTCCGGCAAACACGCCACGAGCCAGCGGATTCCAGTAGGGAGAACGCTCGCCGATGAGATACGGAAGGAAGAATAGCCCCTTCGTGGCAGCTTCCACCCGCCCGGCCGAGCCGAGGAACTGTTCGTAGGATTGGCCGCCGGATAGGACCTCTTGACCCCAGCTGACCGACGCTCCACCGGCCTGCATCGTGGCGGTTGGCACGAACTGCCCCGGCACCACGTGGTTGAACGTCATCGAACGCATCTTGGGATCGAGCAACGGGCGCGATGCAGAGAGTGAAACCCACGAGGACGAGCCAAGGTATGTGTACGCCCCTGACGTCTCGTCAATGATCCCGGCTCCAAGCGCCGCCACGGGCCCGTCGCCACCACCCATAACCACTGGCGTGCCTTCGGTGAGTCCAGTGGCCCGCGCGGCCTCGGCAGTGACTCGGCCGATGATGTGGGTGGAGGGAACGATCGGTGGGAAGAGACTGTGGTCCAATCCCGCCGCATCGATGATGTCCCATGCCCAGTCGCCTGCTGCCTGATCGTAGGCGTTGGTGGACGAGGCATCGGAGGGGTCTGTGGCCAGTTCTCCGGTGAGCTTGAAGGCAGTGTAATCCTTAGCCAGGCAAAACACGGCGGTGCGAGCGAAGTTCTCCGGCTCGTGAGCACGCAGCCACATGAGTTTCGTCAACGAATAGGTGGGATTGAGCCTATGGCCAGTAATTCTGTAACAGTCGTCCATGGAGATGCGCTCCAACAGAGCGTCAGTCTCCTTTGTGGATCGAGTGTCCGCCCAGATGATGGCGGGGCGAACTGGTTCGCCTGCCTTGTCCAGCGGCACAACTCCCATCATCTGGCCGGAGAACGAGACCCCGTCAATGTCCGAGCCTGACGTGTGCGTGGTGCCCAGCAGCTCGCGAGTCGCCTGACATACTGCATTCCACCAGTCGTGCGGATTCTGCTCTGCCTTGCCATCGGTTCCCCAATCGGCGCCATATGCGACGGTCTGGGAGGCGACCATCCGGCCGTCATTGGATACGAGTGTTGCCTTGTTTCCTGTAGTTCCTAAATCGTGTGCTATCAGCATGAGTTAGTCGCTTTCTTCTCTTCTTTGAGGAGTGTTTTTTACATCGAGGTTGCGGTTACTTGGCAGTGCGCGCACGAAGTTCGTCAACGAGCTTCACGCCAGAGGACGAACCGAGCCGCGTCACGCCGGCGGCGATGAAGGCGAGGGCGCTGTCCAAGTCACGAACGCCGCCGGCCGCCTTGACCTGCACCTTGTCGCCAACGATGCCCTTCATGAGCTGAACATCTTCAAGCGTGGCACCGCCCGTGCCGAATCCCGTTGAGGTCTTGATGAAATCGGGACGAACCGTGGCGGCGATCGTGGCCACCCGCCGCTTTTCTTCATCTGTCAGGTAGCAGTTTTCGAAGATGACCTTCGAGAGGACGCCGTTGGCCCGGCACGCGTCAACGATCTGGCTCATTTCCTCTTCGATGTAGGCATCGTTGCCGGCCTTAAGCTCGGTAATGTTGATGACATAATCGATTTCGTCCGCGCCGTTTTCGATAGCGCGCTTAGTCTCGCTGACCTTGTCCTCTATGGTGACCTGCCCGAGCGGAAAGCCAATCGCGGCACCCACGTGGACTCCCGTGCCCGCAAGTTCCTGCGCGCATTGGCGCACGGGGTAGGGGTTGATGGCCACCATAGCGAAGCCGTAATCGCGGGCCTCGGCGCACAGCTGGCTGAACTGTTCCTTGGTTGCGTCTGCCTTGAGCAGGGTGTGGTCGATCATTCCTGCGAGTTCTTGTGGAGTGATGGTCATGTTGTTCCTTCCGTCGCGCGGTTGATACACACCCATCAGCATAAAGCTGTACGTACGGGCGGACAATTGGCGGAGCTGGAAAACGAGGGGATCATCGAACGCATCAAGAGCAGGGGAACCTTCCTCGCGGCCGAGAAGGTGGACCATGGCCTCACCCTGTCGATTGAGGGTCTCTACGCACAGGCGCAGCGGCTGGGAAAGGATCTGACGAGCGACGTCCTCACGCAGGAAGTTGCCGAGGCATCCGATTCCGTCATGAAAGCACTCCGCCTTGATAGTGGCGCGCACGTTTTCCTGCTGGAGCGCGTGCGTTCCGTTGGCCAGACGGTGTGGTCCCACACCACTACGTGGATGCCCGCTAACCGGGTTCCCGGCATCGTGGAGTCTGACTTTTCGCATGGGTCGCTTTATGACATGTTGCGGACAACCTACGGCATGACGTTCGGCCGCGCCGAGCGCTCGCTTCAGGCGATGGCGGCATCGGCCGATATTGCCGCCTATCTCAAGGTGGAGCCGGGAGCCCCGATCCTTCAGATCAAGAGCACGTTGTTTGACGCCAGCGGGGTCCCGGTAGAACGCTTCATCGCGCACCACCGCGGGGATTCGAGCCGTTTCGACGTGGTGCTGGGGGACGAAGCGCATGTGGCCGAGGTCCACGTAGATCCACGCGATGGCCTGTGAGTTCGCGGAGCGTTCGTCGTCGTCGTAAAAATAACGACGACGGAGCCACGCGTACGCACGAAACCACCGGTTTAATTTCCGTCACGTTCGCCGGCTAGGGATCGAAGTTGTGGCGGCCAGTTGCTAAGCTTATGTGCTGGCTACGGTAGCGAGTGGCGGATTGTGCTGAGAAGCGCGCCACTAAGCACCGTTCAGACTTGCAGTAGTTGGGCAAAGCCTGACAAACTAGACAAGTTGCTCGGTTTTCCGGGCGTAGGACTTCGTTGGGGCTCAAGCCTCAGCGGTAAATAAGGGTTCGTCGTAACCTGCAATAGGGCTTGATACGTGGTGGCTATCGCGCAACACGCCCGAGTGCGGGTACCGGCGATCACCGCGGTAAAGAGAGGTAGACGACGCCATGGCGGGACAGAAAATCCGCATCCGGCTCAAGTCATATGACCATGAGGTCATTGATAATGCGGCGAAGAAGCTCGTCGACGAAGTGACGCGCACAGGCGCGTCTGTAGTGGGCCCGGTGCCGTTGCCAACGGAAAAGAATGTCTTTTGTGTCATTCGTTCCCCACATAAGTACAAGGACAGCCGCGATCACTTCGAGATGCGCACTCACAAGCGGCTCATCGACATCGTCGATCCGACCCTGAAGACCATCGATACGCTTCGGCGCCTCGATCTTCCGGCCGATGTCAACGTGGAAATCAAGCTCTGAGGTAACGCATCATGAACACCAAACAGCAGGTTGCTAGCGCGCCCGTCACGGCGTTGCTGGGCACAAAGCTGGGAATGACCCAGCTGTGGGACGAGGCAGGACGCCTAGTCCCGATCACGGTTGTCCACGTGGGCACCAACGTTGTGACTCAGATTCGCACTGATGAGACTGACGGCTACTCCGCCGTTCAGCTCGGTAACGGCGAACTGAAGTCCAAGAATGTCACCAAGCCGTTGCAGGGGCACTTTGACAAGGCTGGCGTTCAGCCTCGCAAGGCCCTCGCTGAGGTTCGTACATCCAACGCGTCCGAATACGAACTCGGTCAGGAACTGACTGCCGAAGTTTTCGAATCCGGTCAGACCGTTGATGTTATTGGCACCTCCAAGGGCAAGGGTTTCGCCGGCGTCATGAAGCGTCATGGCTTCAAGGGCGTCTCCGCTTCCCACGGTTCCCACCGTAACCACCGCAAGCCCGGTTCGATCGGCGCTTGTGCAACACCTTCGCGCGTGTTCCGTGGAACTCGCATGGCTGGCCGTATGGGTCAGGATCGCGTGACGGTACAGAATCTTTCCATCCACGCTGTTGATGCTGAGAAGGGCATCATCCTAGTTGCTGGCCCCGTGCCTGGCGCCAAGGGTTCCGCAGTTGTGGTCCGTACCGCTGTGAAGGGAGCCTGAACATGGCGGAATCCTTCAAGGTAGATGTTCTTGATGTCAAGGGCGAAGCGCAGGGTCAGGTAGAGCTGCCAGCGCATCTGTTCGATCTGGATGTCAACGTACCGATGATTCATCAGGTTGTTGTCGCTCAGCTCGCCGCTGGCCGTCAGGGAACACACTCCACCAAGACCCGCGGAGAAGTCCGTGGCGGTGGCCGCAAGCCATACAAGCAGAAGGGCACTGGCCGCGCACGTCAGGGTTCTATCCGCGCTCCTCACTTCGCCGGTGGCGGCGTTGTGCACGGCCCCAAGCCGCGCAGCTACGCCCAGCGCACCCCCAAGAAGATGATTGCTGCTGCACTGCTCCAATCCCTTTCGGATCGCGCACGTAACGGCCGCATTCACGTTGTGACTGAATTCGTTGAAGGCGAGACGCCCTCCACGAAGGCCGCCCTCGCGCTACTGCGCAAGGTAATTGCCGAGCGCAAGGCGCTGGTAGTTGTTTCCCGCGATGATGATCTTTCGGTCCTCTCGCTGAACAACGCTCCAGAGGCTCACGTGCTCTACGTTGACCAGCTCAATTCTTACGACGTTCTGGTTGCTGATGATGTTGTCTTCACCGAGACGGCCTTCGCCAGCTTCGTTGAGAAGAAGGGTAAGGAGGAGAAGTGAGCGAAGTAGCAGGCTTCTGGAACAAGCACCCGCATGACGTTATTCTTCAGCCGGTAGCCACTGAAAAGGCTGCTCGTATGGAGGATGAAGGTAAGTACACCTTCATCGTTGACAAGCGTGCAAACAAGACCGAGATCAAGCTGGCCGTTGAGGCCATCTTCAAGGTCAAGGTTGAATCCGTGAATACGCAGAATCGCATGGGCAAGGTCCAGCGCACGCGTACCGGTCTAGGCAAGCGCAAGGATGTCAAGCGCGCCATCGTCACCCTGCGTGAAGGCACGATCGACATCTACGGCGACGTCATTAGCTAAGAGGATCTGAACTCATGGGAATCCGTAAGTACAAGCCGACGACCCCCGGTCGTCGCGGTGCGAGCGTTGCCGACTTCGCCGAGATCACCCGATCTACGCCGGAGAAGTCGCTGGTTCGTCCGCTGAAAAAGACCGGTGGCCGCGATAATTCAGGCCGTATCTCCACCCGTCACAAGGGTGGTGGCCACAAGCGCCAGTACCGCGTTATCGACTTCCGCCGCTGGGACAAGGACGGCGTGCCCGCGAAGGTCGCTCACATCGAGTATGACCCGAACCGCACCGCCCGCATTGCCCTGCTCCACTACGCCGATGGCGCCAAGCGTTACATCCTCGCCCCGAAGAACCTTCGTCAGGGCGACGTAGTTGAGAACGGCCCGGATGCCGATATCAAGCCAGGCAACAACCTGCCGCTGAAGAACATCCCGGTTGGCACCACGCTGCACAGCGTTGAGCTTCGCCCCCTCGGTGGCGCGAAGATCGCACGTTCTGCCGGCACATCGGTTCAGCTGGTTGCCCGTGAGGGCAAGTACGCTCAACTGCGTATGCCGTCCGGTGAAATCCGGAACGTTGAGGCCGGCTGCCGCGCCTGTGTAGGTGAGGTTGGCAATGCCGAGCAGATCAACATCAACTGGGGCAAGGCAGGCCGCAACCGCTGGAAGGGCGTTCGCCCAACAGTGCGTGGTGTTGTCATGAACCCGATCGACCATCCGCATGGTGGTGGCGAGGGCAGGACCTCTGGTGGCCGGCATCCGGTCAGCCCATGGGGTAAGCCCGAAGGCCGTACACGTCATGCAAAGAAGGCCAGCGACAAGCTCATTGTGCGCCGTCGCAAGACCGGCAGCAAGCGGTAAGAGAGGTTAGCTGATGCCACGTAGTTTGAAGAAGGGCCCGTTCGTAGATGATCACCTTCAGAAGAAGGTTGATCTACAAAACGAAAAGGGCACCAAGAATGTCATCAAGACCTGGTCTCGTCGGTCGATGATTACGCCCGATTTCCTCGGTCACACTTTCGCAGTGCACGATGGCCGCAAGCATGTCCCGGTATTCGTTACCGAGTCCATGGTTGGCCACAAGCTCGGGGAGTTCGCCCCGACCCGCACTTTCCGCGGGCACGACAAGGACGACCGCAAGGGCCGCCGCCGCTAAGGCGCGAGCTAGCAGAGAGAGTAAGGCAGAAACATGGAAGCCAAGGCGCAGGCGCGATTCGTGCGCGTCACGCCCCTGAAAGCTCGCCGCATCGTGGACGTAGTCCGCGGTAAGCGTGCTGTCGAGGCGCTAGAGGTGCTGCAATACGCACCGCAAGGGGCGGCAGAACCCGTCCGTAAAGTTGTTGAGTCCGCAATTGCCAATGCTCGTTACGCCTCTGAACAGGCCGGCGAGCGGTTCGACGAAGAGAACCTGTTCATTCAGGCGATCTTCGCTGACGAAGGCCCGACCATGAAGCGTATCCGTCCGCGTGCCCAGGGCCGCGCAGATCGCGTCATGAAGCGTACGAGCCACATCACAGTTGTTGTCGGTGACTCTAAGGTTGCCGCCGGAGCGAAGGGAAGGAACCGCTAGTGGGGCAGAAGGTTAACCCAACCGGGTTCCGCCTCGGAATCACCACGGACCACCGTTCAAAGTGGTTTGCAGATTCCACAAAGGCCGGCCAGCGTTACGCAGATTTCGTAGCAGAAGACATCCAGATTCGTCGGATGATCGAGAAGACGCTTGATCGCGCGGGGATCTCCCGTGTGAACATCGAGCGCCGCGCCGAGCGTGTGGTTGTGGATATCCACACCGCCCGCCCCGGCATCGTCATCGGACGCCGCGGTGCAGAGGCTGATCGCCTCCGTGCCGATCTTGAGAAGCTGACTGGTAAGTCCATTCAGCTGAACATCCTCGAGGTCAAGAACCCAGAAGCAGATGCCCAGCTTGTTGCTCAGGGCATCGCAGAGCAGCTCGCCTCCCGCGTTTCGTTCCGCCGCGCCATGCGCCGTGGAATGCAGTCCGCGGAGCGCGCCGGCGCCAAGGGCATCCGTGTCCAGTGTGCAGGCCGCCTCGGTGGCGCTGAGATGTCGCGTTCCGAGTTCTACCGCGAAGGTCGCGTGCCGCTGCACACCCTTCGTGCAAACATCGATTACGGCTTCCACGAGGCCCGCACCACGTTCGGCCGCATTGGCGTCAAGGTGTGGATCTACCGTGGCGATGTAACCGACGCAGAATACTTCCGCTCCTTGGCCGAGGCCCCCCGTGGCCGTGGCCGTGGTGGTGACCGCCGCGGGCGCCGCGGAGACCGTCATGGTCGTGGCAACGCGCAGCAGGCCCCACAGGCACAGGCTCCCGCTAAGTCCAGCGAAGCCGCCTCGGAGCCAGCAACCACAGCAGGATCGGAGGCCTGAGAATGCTGATTCCAAGGCGCACCAAGTGGCGCAAGCAGCACCGCCCAACCCGTAGCGGAATGGCTAAGGGTGGCACCGAATTGGCGTTCGGCGATTACGGTATTCAGGCTTTGGAGCCTGCATACGTCACCAACCGTCAGATCGAAGCTGCTCGTATTGCTATGACTCGTCACGTCAAGCGTGGCGGCAAGATCTGGATCAACATCTTCCCAGATCGCCCGCTCACCAAGAAGGCCCTCGGCCTTCGTATGGGTTCGGGTAAGGGTCCGGTTGAGACGTGGGTTGCCAACGTCAAGCCAGGGCGCATCATGTTCGAGATGGGTGGCGTTAACGAGGAGCTGGCTCAGGAAGCCATGTCCCGTGCAATGCACAAGCTGCCCATGAAGACCCGGTTTGTTTCTCGTGAGGAGGCAGAGTAATGGCCAAGGGACTTTCCACTGAGGAACTCGACGCCATGACTGACGTCGAACTTCTCGAGAAGCTCAAGGAATCCAAGGAGGAGCTGTTCAATCTCCGCTTCTCCGCAGTTACCCACCGGCTCGAAGATAGCGGCCGCCTGCGTGAAGTCCGCCGTGAAATCGCGCGGATTTACACGATCAAGCGCGAGCGCGAGCTCGATATCCGCACCGCTCCAGTAGCTGAGAAGTGAGGTAAAGAGTGAGCGAGCAGAATACAGTTACAGCAGAGCGTAACCACCGCAAGGTACTGCGTGGATACGTTGTCAGCGACAAGATGGACAAGACAGTCACCGTTGAGGTCGATGATCGCCGGAAGCACCCCGTTTACGGCAAGGTCATCACTCACACACGCCGTGTGAAGGCCCACGATGAGAACAACGAGGTAGGCGTTGGCGATCTGGTCCGCATCATGGAGACCCGCCCGCTGAGCGCAACCAAGCACTACCGCGTGGTTGAAATCGTCGAAAAGGCTAAGTGACCTTCCGGGCCGCTTTGAAACCCCATCCGTTCGGCAAGGCTCGTTAACGAGAACCGGCACGACGACAGGAGAAACAACACATGATCCAGCAAGAGTCGCGGCTTTCGGTCGCTGATAACACCGGTGCGAAGGAGATCCTCTGCATCCGTGTCCTCGGCGGTTCTGGCCGGCGCTACGCCGGGATTGGCGACACGATCGTTGCCACCGTCAAGGATGCAATCCCTGGCGGAAACGTCAAGAAGGGCGAAGTGGTCAAGGCCGTCATCGTCCGCACAAAGAAGGAAACGCGCCGGGTTGACGGTTCGTACATTCGCTTCGATGAGAACGCTGCGGTGTTGCTCAAGAACGAAAACGAGCCACGCGGCACGCGCATCTTCGGCCCAGTGGGCCGCGAGCTGCGTGACAAGAAGTTTATGCGAATCGTTTCGCTCGCACCGGAGGTGATCTGATGGCGAAGATTAAGAAGGATGACCTCGTCCAGGTCATCGCAGGCCGCGACAAGGGCCTGCAGGGACGCGTTCTCTCGGTTGATACTGAGAAGAATCGCGTGGTTGTTGAAGGCGTTCAGCGCGTCAAGAAGCACGTGAAGGTTGGTCAGTCCGGCCGCGGAGCCAAGACCGGTGGCATTGAGACCGTTGAGGCCCCAATCCACATCTCGAATGTTGCGCTGGTTGGTCCTGACAAGAAGCCGATCCGCGTTGGCCACCGTGAGGTAGAAGTCGAGCGTGACGGACGTAAGAAGCTTGTCCGTGAGCGCATCGGCCGCCGTGGTGGGAAGGAGATCGAGCTGTGAGCACCGCTCCTCGTCTAAAGACCAAGTACCGTGAGGAAATCATCCCGGCACTTGAGACCGAGTTCAACCATTCCAACATTCACAATGTTGCTGGACTCCAGAAGATCGTTGTGAACATGGGCGTTGGCGAAGCTGCTCGTGACTCCAAGGTGCTGGACGGCGCCATCGCGGATATCACCGCGATCACCGGCCAGAAGCCGCAGGTCACCAAGGCTAAGAAGTCCATCGCACAGTTCAAGCTGCGTGAGGGCCAGCCCATCGGCTGCCACGTCACCCTTCGTGGTGACCGTATGTGGGAGTTCTTGGACCGCCTTCTGGCTACCGCGCTTCCGCGTATCCGCGATTTCCGTGGCCTCAGCCCCAAGCAGTTTGACGGCAACGGAAACTACACGTTCGGCCTGACCGAGCAAACAGTGTTCCACGAGATCGATCAGGACAAGATTGATCGGGTTCGCGGAATGGACATCACCCTGGTCACCACGGCCAAGGACGATTCCGAGGGACGTTCGCTTTTGCGCCTACTCGGATTCCCGTTCAAGGAGGACTGAGCATGGCAAAGACAGCTCTTAAGCAGAAGGCCGCGCGTAAGCCCAAGTTCGGCGTGCGCGCTTACACCCGTTGTAACCGCTGCGGACGCCCGCATTCCGTGTACCGTAAGTTCGGCCTGTGCCGTATCTGCCTTCGCGAGATGGCACTTGCAGGCGAACTCCCCGGCGTCACAAAGTCCAGCTGGTAAACACTACGTCGTAGGTCCGCAAGTGAAACCGCGACGAGGAAGGGCAAAAGCCCAATGTCAATGACTGACCCAATCGCAGACATGCTCACGCGTCTGCGTAACGCCAATTCGGCGTTCCACGAGTCGGTGGATATGCCGTACTCGAAATTGAAGGCGAACATCGCTCAAATCCTCGAGCGTGAAGGCTACATTGTTGGCCACACGGTTGAGGATGCACGAGTGGGCAAGACCCTCACTCTGCAGCTGAAGTTCAGCTCCAACCGTGAGCGCGCGCTCGCAGGCGTTCGGCGTGTGTCGAAGCCAGGCCTGCGCGTTTACGCAAAGTCAACCAATCTGCCCCAGGTTCTGGGCGGCCTAGGCGTAGCGATTCTCTCTACGTCATCCGGCTTGCTGACAGACCGCGAGGCCAAGGACAAGGGTGTAGGCGGAGAAGTTATCGCCTACGTCTGGTGACGGGGAAGGAAGATACAGAATGTCACGTATTGGCAAGCTGCCCGTCACGATTCCAGCTGGTGTGGATGTTTCCATCAACGGCCAGCAGGTATCGGTTAAGGGCCCAAAGGGTAATCTCGGACAAGAAATTGCCGAGCTCATCACCGCGTCCATCGAAGATGGTGAAGTGGTTGTGAACCGCGCGGATGATAGCCGCGAAGCACGTTCACTTCACGGCCTCTCCCGCACTCTCATCAACAACATGGTTGTTGGCGTTACCGATGGTTTCTCCAAGGCAATGCAGATTGTGGGAACTGGATACCGTGTCGTGGCCAAGGGAAGCGATCTCGAATTCTCTCTGGGCTACTCGCACACGATCCTTTTCAAGGCGCCAGAAGGCATCACCTTCGCCGTTGAATCTCCTACGAAGTTCACGGTGAACGGCATTAGCAAGCAGCTGGTTGGCGAAACTGCTGCAAAGATCCGGATGTTGCGCAAGCCTGAACCATACAAGGGCAAGGGTGTGCGTTACGTTGACGAGAACGTTCGCCGCAAGGCCGGAAAGGCTGGTAAGTGATGGCTGTCACTCCAAGGGGCAAGGGCAAGTTCGTTTCCCGCGATCGGCGCCACTTCCGCCTCCGCAAGAAGCTCTCTGGTACGTCAGAGCGCCCTCGTCTGGTTGTTACTCGTTCAAACCGTCACATGGTTGCACAGGTTATCGACGATACGGTTGGCCACACTCTCGTGTCCGCATCGACTCTCGAAGAGTCGCTGCGCGCAGCTGAAGGTTCCAAGACCGATAAGGCACGTCAGATTGGCGAGCTCGTTGGTAAGCGTGCACTGGAGGCCGGAATTTCGGCCGTTGTGTTCGATCGTGGCGGTAACAAGTACCACGGCCGTGTGGCCGCTGTAGCCGATGGCGCCCGCGAGTCCGGGCTTACCCTGTAAGCCCGCGAGAGCGAGAAGAGGTTTTTAGCATGGCTGCACAGCAGCGAGGTCGGGGTAATAACCCCGAAGGCCGGGGCAACAACCCCGAAGAAAAGAGCGAGCGGGGCAACCGCCGCGGCGAACGCCGTGGAGATCGCCGCGAGCGCCGCAATGAAGACAAGAACGCTTACACTGAGCGCGTTGTCACGATCAACCGCGTAGCAAAGACCGTCAAGGGTGGCCGCCGCATGTCCTTCACCGCACTGGTTGTGGTGGGAGACGGCAACGGCACCGTTGGTGTTGGCTACGGCAAGGCCAAGGAAGTTCCCGCAGCAATCGCCAAGGGAACTGAGGAAGCAAAGAAGAACTTCTTCCGCGTTCCTCGCATTGGCAAGACCATCCCACACCTTGTTCAGGGTGAGGATGCAGCGGGCGTTGTCCTGCTGCGCCCGGCGTCCCCTGGTACCGGCGTTATCGCCGGCGGCCCGGTCCGCGCCATCATGGAGTGCGCAGGCATCCATGACATCCTGACCAAGTCGCTCGGATCGGCAAACGCTATCAACATCGTTCACGCGACAATCGCCGCACTCAAGCAGCTGGAGCTTCCCGAAGCTGTTGCTGCTCGCCGCGGCCTGCCGCTCGAGCATGTTGCCCCCGAAGCAATGCTCCGCCACCGTGCGGAAGCAGAAGCCAAGGAGCGCTCCGATCAGCAAGCAATCGCAGCCCAGTCAGAGAACGAAGCTGCCGCAGCTGGAGTTGGTGCGTGATGGCTAAGCTCAAGATCACTCAGGTTCGGGGCACCGTTGGTTCCCGTCAGAACCAGAAGGACACTCTGCGTACACTCGGACTGCGCAAGATTGGTCAGTCCGTTGTGCGCGAGGACCGCCCAGAGGTTGTGGGTGCGGTTCGCACCGTGGCACACCTCGTGACCGTGGAGGAGGTTGACTGATGGCTGAAGAGAAGAACGAATCGGCTGAGGTCCTGAAGATCCACGATCTGCGTCCTGCCCCAGGTTCCAAGAAGGCCAAGACCCGCGTGGGCCGTGGTGAAGCTTCCAAGGGTAAGACTGCCGGCCGTGGTACCAAGGGTACGAAGGCTCGTTATCAGGTTCCCGCACGTTTCGAAGGTGGCCAAATGCCCCTTCACATGCGCCTGCCGAAGCTGCGTGGATTCAAGAATCCATTCCGCGTCGAGTACCAGGTTGTCAACGTGGATTCCCTTGCCCAGCTGTTCCCAGAGGGCGGCTCGGTAACGGTCGAGGATCTGGTTGCCAAGGGCGCCGTGCGCCCGAAGAACCTCGTGAAGGTTCTTGGCACAGGCGAGATCAGCGTCAAGCTGGATGTGACCGTGGATGCATGGTCCAACTCGGCTAAGGCGAAGATCGAGGCGGCTGGCGGTTCTGTGACCGCTCGCGAGGCCTGATCCTTCGATCAAGCACGTCAAAAGGTGGTGGCTCCTTCGGGAGCCACCATTTTTTCGCGCTGATGACGCTCTTGGACCACTTATGGCGGCCATGGACTAGGTATACCGTGTCCAGACGAGCCATAAGTGCTCCAACGGGTGTGTCCGCGGCAGCCGCTGTAGGGGCGGTAGGCGAGGCAAGCGCAGCAGCCTAGGTAAGCGCGGAAGGCGCGCCTCCCAATCTGTGACTCTCAGCCATTTTCTGGCGGCGTTTTCACGGTTGGGCGCATCGCAGGTATAGTGAGGCGAGCATGGGCGCAGTGTGCCCTGATGAGTACTAAAACGCGGGATGGCCCGCATCTGTTGGAGGAACCTTGATCCAGGCGTTCGCGGCGGCATTCCGCACTCCCGATCTTCGGCGCAAGCTGCTGTTTACCATGGCAATCATGGTTATCTACCGGCTGGGCACGTTTGTTCCTGCGCCGTTCGTTTCGATTCGGAACGTGCGAGCCTGTATGGATCAGTCGGGTTCGGGGGATTTCCTCTCGATGATCAACTTGTTCTCGGGCGGCGCGATGATGCAGCTGTCCGTGTTCTCGCTGGGAATCATGCCCTACATTACGGCGTCCATCATCGTCCAGCTGATGCGCGTTGTGATTCCTCGCTTCGAGGAGTTGCATAAGGAGGGCCAGTCCGGCACCGCCAAGCTCACCGAGTACACGCGTTACCTGACCATCGGCCTTGCCGTGCTGCAAAGCTCAGTGGTTGTTTCGGTGGCCAACACTCAGCTCTTCCAGGGCTGCACGGTTGATCCATTCCCCAACGCAACCCCGCTCACCTACGCGCTGACCATCCTCACCATGACAGCCGGTACCGGCCTCATCATGTGGCTGGCCGAGCTAGTCACCGAAAACGGTGTGGGTCAGGGAATGTCCATCCTCATCTTCACCGGCATTGCCGCCAGCTTCCCCACGATGTTCTATCAGGTCACCCAGTCCGATGGCGGCTGGGGCGCAGCTGCTCTCGTGTTTGCCCTGATCCTTGCGATCGTTGTGGTGGTTGTGTTCGTGGAGCAATCTCAGCGGCGCATCCCCGTCCAGTACGCCAAGCGCGTGGTTGGCCGGCGCACATACGGCGGCTCCACCACCTACCTGCCGATCCGCATCAATATGGCCAACGTGATCCCCGTGATCTTCGCATCCTCGATCCTCATGCTGCCGCAGATGCTCTCCACGTTCGGTGATCCAACCTCCGGCTGGGTTCAGTGGATCAACCGCTACCTGCATACCAGCGCTCCTCTGTACTTCGTCTTCTTCGGGGTGCTGATCTTCGCGTTCGCGTTCTTCTACACCTCCATCACGTTCAACACTGAGGAAGTCGCGGACAACATGAAGCGCTACGGCGGCTTCATTCCCGGCATTCGTGCGGGGCGCCCGACAGCCGAATACTTGAAGTACGTGTCCAGCCGCATGACATGGGTGGGAGCAACCTACCTTACGGTGATCGCAATGATCCCGGTGATTGTGTTCTCTCAGATGGGTATCATGGGAGGCGGATTCGGTGGAACCTCGATCATCATTCTGGTGGGCGTGGGACTACAGACCGTCAAGGACATCAACTCACAACTCCAGCAACGCCACTACGACGGCTTCTTGCGATAGGCCAGCCTAGGCGTTCATAGCATCGAAGGAAGATCCATGTCTGTTCGCCTCATCCTTGTAGGGCCGCCCGGAGCGGGCAAGGGTACCCAAGCTGACCTCCTGTGCGAATCACTGGGCATCCCGCCTATTTCTACCGGCGCCATTTTCCGCAGTCACGCCAGTTCGGGCGATGAGCTGGGGAAGATGGCCGAGTCCTTCACCTCCCGTGGCGAACTGGTCCCCGATTCGGTGACCAACAAGATGGTGGCCGCCCGCCTTGCTCAGCCGGATGCCGCCGGCGGGTTTCTTCTGGACGGCTATCCGCGCAACCTTCCCCAGGTTGCCGCCTTGGACGCCATATTGGAAGATGCCGGCACGCACGTTGATGCCGTGTTGAGTTTGATTGCCGACGACGACGAAGTGGTCCAGCGTCTCCTCGGACGCGCGGCTTCCGAGGGGCGCGTTGACGATACGGAAGATGTGATCCGCCATCGCATTGAGCTCTACCATGGCCAGACAGAGCCCCTGCTTGCGGTGTACCGCGAGCGAGGAATCCTTGTGGAAGTTCCCGGCATGGGCACCATCGAAGAGGTTGCCGCCAACGTGCAATCCGAACTGAAAGCGTTTCTCAGTAAGTAATGTCCCGTAAGGAAAAGATCCAATACAAGTCCCACGTCGAGGTCCTCAAGATGAGGACGGCTGGCTTGGTTGTTGCCGATATCCACGCCGCTTTGCGCGCTGAGGTGCGTCCCGGCATGACAACAGCTGATGCCGATGCGATTGCCGCCCGAGTGCTAGACAAGGCCGGATCGAGATCCAACTTCTTGGGCTACTACGGATATCCCGGCCACATCTGCACTTCCGTGAACGAGGTGATCGTGCACGGGATTCCGGGTGAGCGAGTCCTTGAGCCGGGCGATATCGTGTCCTTCGATTGCGGGGCAGTGGTGGATGGCTGGCACGGTGACGCCGCCATCTCCATGGTGATCCCGGGTGGCCAGGCACGCCTGACCGAGCGGCGCCAACGGCTGAGCGACTGGACCAAGGAGTGTATGTGGCGCGGCATTGCGGCTGCCGCCACCGGCTCGCACGTGGGTGACATCGGTAGGGCGATGGATGACTTCGTCGTCGGCCTTAAAGAAGAAACTCCCGGAATCGTTGAAGAATACGTAGGCCACGGCATCGGAACCGCGATGCACATGGCACCGGACGTGCCCAACTACCGCACGCGCGGCCATCTGGAGAAGCTGAAGCCGGGCATGGTGCTCTGTATCGAACCGATGCTGACCGCTGGCTCTCCGGACAACGTGACGCTTGACGACGATTGGACCGTGGTGACGCTCGATGGAAGCGATGCCTGCCATTGGGAACACGAAGTAGCGATTCATGAGCGCGGGATCTGGGTACTGAGCGCCCCGGACGGGGGAGCTGAGGGGCTCGCGCCCTATGGCGTCACCCCGGTGCCCTTAGGGTGATCGGTTCCACCAGTTTTCGCCTTTCCTGTGCCGTTTTGGGCATGTACTATTGATTCTCGGTACGCCATGCCCACGGCAAGGCGTATGTGGCTTCTCACAACCCGGTGAGAGGTTGCCCATTGTGAGCGAGGGTTATGGCGAAGAAGGAAGGCGTCATCGAGGTTGAGGGCAGCGTTGTAGAAGCGCTCCCGAACGCGATGTTCCGCGTCGAGCTGGAGAACGGGCACGTTGTGCTTGCCCACATCTCCGGGAAGATGCGTCAGCACTACATCAAGATCCTGCCGGAGGATCGAGTGGTTGTGGAACTTACTCCATACGATCTCAACCGCGGCCGGATCGTGTACCGCTATAAGTGAGCCCCAATTGCAACGCCCGCCTAGCGGCAAGGAAGATAAGCAATGAAAGTCAAGCCCAGCGTTAAGAGGATCTGCGACAACTGCAAGGTTATCCGCCGGCACGGTCGCGTCATGGTCATCTGCGACAACCCGCGGCACAAGCAGCGTCAGGGTTAAGTAACGCGGCGGGGGAACCCGCCAACCACGCACTGCACACATACCCTCGGTCCGAAGGCCGAGGCCCGGCCCGAGAGTCCGGGAAGGCAGTGCTCCACACCTTCGGACCTACAACAGGAGCTAAGAAATTGGCACGTCTCTCAGGCGTTGACCTCCCCCGTGAAAAGCGGGTAGAGATTGCGCTTACATACATTTATGGCATTGGCCGCACCCGTGCGGATGAAACCTTGGCCGCCACGGGCGTGAGCCCGGACGTCCGCGTCAAGGATCTCACCGAGGATGATCTGGTTAAGCTCAAGAACCACATCGACGAAAACTACAAGGTAGAAGGCGATCTTCGCCGCGAAGTGCAGGCAGATATTCGTCGCAAGATTGAAATCGGCTGCTATCAGGGCATCCGGCATCGCCGCGGACTGCCCGTCCATGGCCAGCGCACTAAGACCAACGCGCGTACCCGCAAGGGTCCCAAGCGCACGGTAGCTGGCAAGAAGAAGGCCAAGTAGGCCCGTCGAGAGTTTGAAGAGAAAGTAGATCATGCCAGCAAAGACTCGTCAGGCGTCAGGCGCACGCCGCCCACGCCGCAAGGAGCGTCGGAACATTGCTGTGGGTCAGGCCCACATCAAGTCCACGTTCAACAACACCATCGTGTCCATCACCGATCCCACCGGAGCTGTCATCGCACAGTGCTCCTCCGGTCAGGTTGGGTTCAAGGGTTCACGTAAGTCAACCCCGTACGCCGCTCAGCTCGCTGCTGAGAACGCCGCACGTACCGCGATGGATCACGGAATGAAGAAGGTTGACGTTTTCGTCAAGGGCCCAGGCTCTGGCCGCGAAACCGCCATCCGATCTCTCACCGCATCCGGCCTCGAAGTTACCTCGATCTCCGATGTGACTCCTCAGGCTCACAACGGCTGCCGCCCGCCAAAGCGCCGCCGCGTGTGACCATTCCGGCCTTCTGGCCGATCCCTCCCGCAGTCAAGATGGCTGCTGGAACTGTTGGGCATCAAATAGTGGGTGCCCGCTGAAAGGAAAGAATCTTGCTGATCGCACAGCGTCCCGTCCTCACTGAGGAACAGGTATCTGATACACGCTCGAAGTTCGTCCTCGAGCCGTTGGAGCCAGGGTTTGGCTACACACTTGGCAACTCGATGCGCCGCACACTGCTTTCGTCCATCCCGGGCGCGGCAGTGACCTCCGTGCGTATCGATGGCGTTCTTCACGAGTTCTCCACGATTGCTGGAGTTAAGGAAGACGTTGCCGAAATCATCCTGAACCTCAAGGAGCTTGTTGTCTCCTCTGAGCAGGATGAGCCGGTCCTCATGTACCTGCGCAAGCAGGGCCCATGCGAAGTAACCGCAGCTGACATCACCCCGCCTGCGGGCGTGGAGATCCACAACCCAGATCTGCACATTGCCACTCTCAATGAGAAGGGCAAGATTGAGGTAGATCTGACTGTGGAGCGCGGCCGTGGCTACGTTTCCGCACTGCAGAACAAGGGCGCAGAAGATGAGATCGGGCGCATCCCGATCGATTCGATCTACTCCCCAGTTCTCAAGGTCTCTTACAAGGTTGAGGCCACCCGCGTTGAACAGCGCACCGATTTCGATCGGCTAGTTGTGGACGTTGAGGTCAAGCCGTCAACCACCGCGCGTGATGCACTCGCTTCCGCCGGTAAGACCCTTGTTGAGCTGTTCGGCCTGTGCGTTGACCTCAACAATGAGGCCGAAGGCATCGAGATTGGTCCAGCCCCCGTGGTGGAGACCCAGTCCTCCGATCTTCTTCGCCCCATCGAGATTCTCAACCTTCCAGCCCGTTCCAAGAACTGCTTGCAGCGCGAGGGTATTCATACCATTGGTGAACTGGTCCAGCGCTCTGAGGCTGACCTGCTCGATATCCGTAACTTCGGCGCAAAGTCGATTGAAGACGTCAAGGATGAGCTCGCGAAGCTCGATCTGCGGCCCAAGGATTCCCCAGCGGGTTACATCGCCAACTACGGCGATGAGAGCTACTCGATGCAGTTCAGCGACGATTCGCAGGCCTGAGGCCCGCACACTTCATAGGAGACATGTACTATGCCTAAGCCCAAGAAGGGCGCGCGACTGGGTGGTTCTGCCGCCCACCAGCGCCACATTATTGCCAATATGTGCAAGGCGCTCATTGAGCACAAATCGGTGACCACCACCGAAGCCAAAGCAAAGCTTGTCCAGCCCCATATGGAAAAGCTCATCACTAAGGCGAAGAAGGGCGATACCGCTAACCGCCGCCAAGCACTCCGTGTGCTTCGCGATCGCGAAAGCGCCTACGTCCTCTTCGAGGAACTCGCTCCTCTGTTCTCAGAGCGCGAGGGTGGCTACACCCGCATCGTCAAGATCGGCCCGCGCCGCGGAGATAACTCTCCGATGGCCGTCCTGTCGCTCGTGACTGAGAAGGTTTCGCCCAAGCAGGCTGCCGTTGCTGAGGCCGAGTCCGCCGCCAAGAAGGCAGCGACCCTGACCGAAGAGCCCGTAGCAGAAGAGTCCGCTGAGGACGTTTCCGCTGAATCGGCATCTTCCGCTTCTGCGGCATCGGCTGAGTCCGCCGCGTCAGCAGACGAGGCCAAGTAAGGCAAACAGCAACGGGGTTGACGCCCCGCAAGGCTGGTGAAGGGGAGGGCGGAACACCGCAGTGTGTTCCGCCCTCCCCTTCCCGTATCTTCACGTTGCTCAGTCGGGCAGGTCCCAGTGATCGTTTTCGGTGCTCAAGGGTAGGGTGCGCTCGGGGCTTGCCATGTCCCAGGCGCGCACGCCTCCGTTCATGCCGGCGGCGTTGGGTACGAAGATCACGTTATCTCCGAGTTTGCCGCGTACTGACAGGACGATGCGTGCGGAGTTGCCGCCTCCTAGATACAGCTTGTCCCACCGGAACACGGGCCACAGTGATTCGATGGCCTTGAGCACGCGGCGTGACCACGCGGTGTCTCCGAGCCGGATGCGTTCGGCTTCACCGATCACATCGTCGTAGGTGAGGCCCCAGCGCATGGGAGCGTGTGAGATCTCCAGATGCGGGGCGAGTGTGCCGTTATCGATCAAGGCGGTGCCAAGTCCTGTGCCTAGGGTGACCATGAGTTCGATACCTTCACCGGAGGCAACACCGGCGGCGGCCACTTCGGCGTCGTTCAAAACAAGCGTCGGAACCCCGAACTGATCCTCAAGAACCTTCGAAAGGCTCAAGTTTTCCCATGCGGAGGCTAGCTCCGGAACAATCTTGGTGTGCGGGCCCGCTTTGCGGATGTAATGCGGCGTGTACACCACAACCCCGTGGCGAATCATGCCGGGCATCCCGAGTGTGACGCGTTCGAAGCCTTCCACGTTCGCCGCGTGCTTCTTGACGATCCCCATGAGATCCTCGGGGGGCAGCGGATAGCGCAGGGCTGTGCGCTGTGCGTGGCCAATTTGAAAACCCGCCCTATCGAGCAAGCTGGTTTTGATACCACCGCCGCCACAATCAACCGCGAGGGTGCGGAGCTTTGGGGAGGAGCCATCGGTGTGGGACACTGCGTTCATGAGTTTGACCGTAGCGCATTTGGAACGCGTCCGCCTAGATCTGGCCTATGACGGCAGCGGGTTTCACGGCTGGGCCGCCCAACCCGGCCTGCGGACAGTGGAGGGTGTGCTCTCCGATGCGCTGGCTACGCTCTTTCGCGAGTCCGTGGCGCTGACGGTTGCCGGGCGCACCGATGCCGGCGTTCATGCACGCGGCCAGGTGGTGCACGTGGACGTCCCGCAGGATGTGCTGGCCGCGATGCCGGGGCGCTCCGATAGTGAGCCGTGCGTGGCCCTCCTGCGGCGCCTGAACGCCTTGCTGGCACGCAGCTGCGATGGACCCAAAGGCTCATCTGACGTGGTGGTGTACCGCGCGGCGGTCGTGCCGGAGGAGTTTGATGCGAGGTTTTCGGCGCTCAGGCGCACCTACACGTATCGCGTATGTGATGAGCCGGAGTGCTTCGATCCGCTCAGGCGCCACGATGTGCTGTGGGTGACGGACCGGCTGAACGTGCCAGCAATGAACCGGGCGGCTGCCGAATTGCTGGGGGAGCATGACTTCATCTCCTACTGCAAGCCGCGCGAGGGCGCCACCACCGTGCGCGAGCTACAACGGTTGGATGCGGTACGCCGCGATAACCTTGTGGAGATCACTGCCACGGCAGATGCCTTCTGCCACTCCATGGTGCGTACTCTCGTAGGTTCGCTGCTCAAAGTGGGCAGTGGGGCGCGCGACGAGGGCTGGCCGCGCAGGCGCCTCGATGAACGCCTGCGCAACGGGGAAGTGATCGTTGCTCCGCCCCATCCGCTGACGCTCCAACGCGTGGACTACCCGGGCCGCGGCGAACTAGCTGCGCGCGCCGCCCAGACCCGACACGTCCGCGGGGCGTGTGGCTGCTAGAGATGTGGCCAACTCCATGCACCCATTCTTTTGACCGCGCATGCGCTAGCAACTATTCTTGAATCTTGTTGTGCACACTGCATATTCGGTGTAATCCCACTCGCCGGTGCAGAGTCCAACAATTGACCCTTATCCTCTGGGACGCAATGCTTCAATTTCGCGTCCCTACAACGAGAAACGAAGGCTACGCCCGTGCGCACGTATTCACCGAAGCCAGGCGACGTCGATACCAAGTGGTACATCATTGATGCCACCGATGTTGTCCTAGGCCGACTGGCAGCTCAGGTTGCCACCCTGCTCCGTGGGAAGCATAAGCCGACCTTCGCACCGCACGCCGACGGTGGCGATTACGTCATCGTCGTGAACGCAGAAAAGATTGCGTTGACCGGAAGCAAGCGCGAACAGAAGTTCGCCTATCGCCACTCCGGTTTCCCCGGCGGTCTGAAGGCCACCTCATACACCGAGCTGCTCGCCTCCAATCCAGAATTGGCTATGGAGAAGGCAGTTGCAGGAATGCTCCCGAAGAACACCCTCGGACGCCAGCAGCTTGCAAAGCTGAAGGTATACCGCGGCAGTGAGCATCCACACAAGGCCCAGCAGCCTGAGCCCTACACGCTCAAAAAGATTGCTCAGTGAGCCTTCCCGGAACAGGACGATTAAACAATGGCTGAGACCACAATTGATACCGAGCTGGACGAAGATTTCGCCGGCTCTTACACCTCTGAGAGCGAAGCTGCCCAGACCGGTCAGGGTGCATCCCTGACCGCCCCGGGACAGGCTCTTGGCCGCCGCAAGCAGGCCATCGCTCGTGTTCGTCTAGTCCCCGGTAGCGGGGAATGGAAGATCAACGGACGCTCCCTCGAGGATTACTTCCCGAACAAGCTGCATCGCCAGCTTGTCAACGATCCCTTCACGCTTCTTGATCTGGAAGGCCGCTTCGACGTTGTTGCTCGCATCAACGGCGGTGGCATCTCCGGTCAGGCTGGCGCGCTTCGCTTGGGCATTGCCCGCGCTCTGAACGAGATTGATCGCGATAACAATCGCGCCGCTCTCAAGAAGGCCGGCTTCCTGACCCGCGATGCTCGCGCTGTTGAGCGCAAGAAGGCTGGACTCAAGAAGGCCCGCAAGGCCTCGCAGTTCTCCAAGCGCTGAGTTTTTCACGCGCTATACGAGGGGCTCTTCGGAGCCCCTCGTTTTTTGCGCTCGGCCCAATCGCCACGGCGATGAGCGCTCACCGCTCCGGGGTGACATAATCAGTGGGTAACAGCTTCCGAGGAGGAATACATGCCCCGCTTGTTCGGCACCGATGGCGTCCGTGGCTTGGCCAACAAAGAGGTCACCGCAAATCTTGCACTTTCGCTAGGGGACGCGGCAGCCCGCGTCCTCACAAAGGAGACAGCACCCGGCCACCGGCCGCACGCGGTGATCGCCCGCGATACGCGAGTATCGGGAGCCATGCTGGCTCAGGCAGTAGCGGCCGGACTGGCGAGCGCCGGCATCGATGTGGATCACGTGGACGTGCTCCCCACACCGGGACTGGCGTTCTTGACTGCGGACGATGACGTGGATCTTGGCGTTGTGATCTCCGCATCGCACAACCCAATGCAGGATAACGGCATCAAGTTCTTTGCTCGCGGGGGCTTCAAGCTAGAGGATTCGCTTGAGGATGAGATTGAGGCGCTTCTTGGCAAGAACTGGACCCGCCCAACTGGCGAGGGCGTTGGCATGATCACAAGCGCCACCCAGCAGGCGGACGAGGCCTATATCCGCCACCTCGTTGGATCAATTTCCACCCCACTGGATTCGCTGAAGATCGTGGTGGATTGCGCGAACGGCGCCACATCGGCCGTTGCCCCAGAGGCTCTGCGCCGCGCTGGCGCACAGGTGGTGGTCATCAACGCGGAGCCCGACGGCTACAACATCAACCTTCACTGCGGCTCCACGCACCCGGAGCAGCTCCAAAGCGCGGTGGTGGAACACGGAGCAGATTTTGGTGTGGCCTTCGATGGTGACGCGGATCGTTGCCTCGCCGTGGATGCGCAGGGCACCTTGGTGGACGGCGATCAGATCATGGGAATGCTGGCCATCGCCCTCAAAGAAGAGGGAAAGCTGGAGCACAACACGCTGGTTGTTACCGTCATGTCCAACCTGGGCCTCATCTTGGCGATGAACGCGGAAGGCATCGAGACTGTCCAGACGGGCGTGGGGGACCGCTACGTTCTCGAAGCGATGCGCGCCGGAGGCTTCGTGCTGGGCGGGGAGCAGTCCGGCCACATTATTTCCTTGGAGCACGCCACCACAGGAGACGGCACGCTCACCTCCCTCCTGCTGGCCGAACGCGTGGTGCGCTCCGGTAAGCCGCTGGCTGAGCTTGCCTCGGTTGTCACGCGCCTGCCGCAAACCCTCATCAACGTTCCCAATGTGGATAAGCGCGCCGCCGCCAAGGATACGGGCCTAGCCGAGGCCGTGGCCGCCGCCGAACTCAAGCTTGGCGCAACGGGCCGCGTGCTGCTGCGCCCCTCCGGCACGGAGCCGCTCGTGCGCGTGATGGTAGAAGCGGCTACCCAAGAAGAAGCAGATGCCGTGGCCGGTGAACTGGCGGGAGTGGTCAAGGAACGCCTCTCGCTCAGCTAATCGCGGGGAAGGTACATGCGGGAGGGGCTTCGCCGTCGTCGTCTTTTTTGACGACGACGGGACCCTACAACTTGCGCAACAACACTTCGGAAATGGAATGGTCCGGGCCCTTGCGCAACACGACGTCTGCGCGCGAACGGGTGGGCTCGATGTTCTCGATCAGGTTGGGAAGATTGACGGTGGTCCACACGTTATCGGCGTAGGCGGCCAGCTCATGATCGGGCATGAACGCCAACTTGTAGAAGTAGGCATCAGGCTGGGTGAAGGCGAGCTTGCGGAGCTTGAAGATGCGCTCCAGATACCAGCGCTGGATATCGCCAGCGGTGGCGTCCACGTAAATGGACAGATCGAAGAAATCCGAGACGGCTAACAGATCGTTCGTGGAGGCCCGGCGCGGGGGCTGGAGGACGTTCAATCCCTCAACGATGAGGATATCGGGATGATTGACGGCCTGTTCGGCTCCGGGAACGATGTCATAGGTGATGTGGTCATACACTGGGGCGCTCACGCTGTCCACGCCGGCCTTGACCTGCTTGAGGAAATTGATCAGCGCGGGGCGATCGTAGGATTCGGGGAATCCCTTGCGGGACATGATCCCGCGTTCCTCCAAGACGGCGTTGGGGAACAGGAAACCGTCCGTGGTGACCAGCTCAACCTTGGGGGTTGCGGGCCAGCGGCGCAACAACTCGCGAAGAAGGCGGGAGGTTGTGGATTTGCCAACGGCCACGGAACCGGCCACCGCAATCACGAAGGGCGTACGCCGCTCGTGTAGCCCAAGGAACTCGGACGTGCGGGTGTGAAGGCGGCCAACTTCGGCCGTATACATCTGCAGAAGGGCGGAAAGCGGCCGGTAGATGGCGTCCGCCTCAGCAAGGTCAATCGGGTCACCAAGGGCAGAAAGCCGGCGAATATCGCTATGGGTGAGTGGCAACGGCGTGGATTGGGCTAGGGCGCTCCACTGTTCGTGCGAGAAACTCAGCACATGATTCGCGGCTTCCATATTCACCAACTTTACGGGGTGTTGGCGCGCCGTGCCCGCCCTGCTCGCAAATCTCGCCAGTGTGTTAGCCGCTGGGGGCGATGTGACCGCTAGAATGTGGGCATGTGCGGAATCGTTGGATACGTTGGGCCGAGCGCCCCCTCAACCAGACCACTTGACGTTGTACTAGAGGGCCTGTCCCGGCTCGAATACCGCGGCTATGATTCGGCGGGTGTTGCCTTAGCCGGAGAAAACGGGATGCATGTGGCCAAACGGGCCGGCCGCCTCGATAACCTTCGCGACGAGCTGGCCAAGCACCCGGCGCCCCCGGCAACGGCCGCTATTGGACACACGCGGTGGGCAACCCACGGCGGGCCAACCGATACGAACGCTCACCCACACGTGAGCTTTGATGGCCGGGTGGCCGTGGTGCACAACGGCATTATTGAAAACTACCGGGAGCTGGCTGATGAACTGGCCGATCGCGGCATTACGCTCACCTCCCAAACGGACACGGAAATAGCGGCTCATCATCTGGCCCTTGAGCTCGCGGGCGGCGGGGATCTGTTGGCGGCCATGTGCGCGCTGGCGCGCCGCCTTGAGGGATCATTCACGCTGGTGGCGATGGATGGCGAGCGTCCGGATGCGATCGTAGCGGCCCGCCGCAACTCACCGCTCGTGGTGGGGCTGGGAGATGGCGAAAACTTCCTCGGATCGGATGTTGCGGCGTTTGTGGGCCAAACCCGGCGCGCGATGGAACTGGGGCAGGACCGCATCGTGCGTGTGAGCGCGGACGGCGTGGAGGTTGTTGACTTTGATGGGGCGGCGCAAGAGGGCCGGCCGTTTGAGGTGGACTGGGACGTGAACGCCGCCGTGAAGGGCGGATATGACACGTTCATGGACAAGGAGATCCATGAGGAGCCCACCGCCGTGGCCGAAACCCTGCGTGGGCGCACATCACCGGCTGGACGCCTCATGCTGGACGAGATGCGCATTGGCGAATCCGTGCTGCGCTCGATTGACAAGATCATTGTGGTGGCCTGTGGAACGGCGTCCTATGCCGGGCACGTGGCCAAGTACGCGATCGAACATTGGTGCCGTATCCCAGTGGAGGTAGAGCTGGCCCACGAGTTCCGTTACCGCGATCCTGTGGTGAATGAGAAAACGCTGGTTGTTGCCATCTCCCAATCCGGGGAAACGATGGACACGCTGATGGCCATCCGCCACGCCCGCGAACAGGGATCGAAGGTACTGGCCATCGTCAACACTCACGGCTCCACGATCGCCCGCGAATCTGATGCCGTGCTGTACACCCACGCTGGGCCAGAGGTGGCGGTAGCCTCCACGAAGGCGTTCATCGCTCAGATCACGGCGTGCTACCTGCTGGGCCTGTACTTGGCGGAGCTGCGCGGCAACAAGTATGAGGATGAGGTGGCCACCTACCTTGAGGAGCTCGGCAAGATGCCAGGGCGCATCGAGGAGGTGCTCGAATCCGAGGAGGACATCCGCGAATTCGCGCGTTCCCTGGAGGATGCGAACTCCGTGTTGTTCTTGGGACGGCACGTGGGCTTCCCCGTGGCACTTGAAGGGGCGCTCAAGCTCAAGGAGCTGGCCTACATCCATGCGGAGGGCTTCGCCGCTGGCGAGCTCAAGCACGGTCCGATCGCGCTGATCGAACAGGATCTTCCCGTGTTCGTGATCGTGCCAACCCCGCGCCGCCCGCTCCTGCACTCCAAGGTGATCTCGAACCTGCAGGAAGTCCGCGCACGCGGGGCCCGCGCCATCGCGATCGCCGAAGAGGGCGATACAGAAGCCAGCGCATACGCCGAAAAGGTGTTCTGGGTTCCGCGCACTACCCCCACGCTCATGATGCCGCTGGTGACCGTTGTGCCCCTGCAGATCTTCGCGAGCGAGCTGGCGCGCGTTAAGGGATACGATGTTGATAAGCCGCGAAACCTCGCCAAATCGGTGACGGTGGAGTAGCGGACAATCCGGAGTACATCCGGGAGAAGAATCGGGTGAAGGATGCTACGCGCCTACAGAAGTGATGATATTCGCCAGGCGGAAGAGCCGCTGCTGGAACGCGGCGAACCGCTCATGGACAAGGCGGCCGGGGCTCTGGCCACTGAGACGCTGCGCCGTGTGCGCGCCGGCGGGAACCGGGTGCCGGGCACGGTCGTACTCGGGCTGGTTGGCACCGGTAACAACGGCGGCGATGTCCTGTACTCCTTGGCACGTTTGGCGCGCCGGGGGATGAGCGCGTGCGCAATTCTGGCTGGGCGGCCGCATTCCGGTGGGTTTGCGGCGGCACAGCGGGCCGGGGTTCGTTTCCCGGACGTTGGACAGTTGCGCACGCTTGCCGAGCGCGCGGACGTGTGGATAGACGGGCTTGTGGGAATCGGGGCGCGTGGGCCGTTGCGCGATCCGGCCCTCGAGATTGTTCGCGAGTTAGAGGACGTCCGGGCGGGTATGCCCGCCGAACCGCTAGTTATCGCAGCGGACGTTCCGTCCGGAATTGGGGCCGACGACGGCGTGGTGGCAGGCCTCGCCCTTCACGCCAACGTGACCGTGACAATGGGGGCGGTCAAGCCCGGACTTGTCCTTGATCCTGGCCGGCGCTATGCGGGCGAGATTGTTCAGGTGCCGCTTGGGCTTGAGGAGTTCCTGCCGAGCGAACCCGCCCTGCTTTCGGTGGCAGGAACCGATATTGCGGACATGTGGGACGTTCCCGGGCCCGATTCGCATAAGTACACTCGCGGCGTTGTTGGGGTGATGACCGGATCGGTGCGGTTCCCGGGCGCTGCGCTTTTGTCCACGAGCGCCGCACTTGGCGGCGGGGCTGGCATGGTGCGCTACGCCGGGCCGCGGGAGGTGGCGCGGCTGGTGGTGAGCCACCATCCCGAGGTTGTGACGGATCTGGGACGGGTTCAGGCGTGGGTTCTGGGCTCAGGTGTGGATATGGATGTGCCGGAGGCCGCCAGTGAAGTGGCCAGAAGGCTCCAGGAGGCCGTGACCGAAGGCATCCCGGTTGTGCTGGACGCCGGGGCTATTGCGCTGTTGGGTACGTTGGACGTTCCCTCCACCGTGGTGATCACGCCGCATGCCGGCGAGCTAGCTGAACTGCTGGCCGCGCGCGGGGAGGCGATGAGCCGCGAGGAGATCGTGGCGGCGCCCAGCAAGGCGGCGCGTCTGGCGGCCACCCTGACGGGCGCCACCGTGCTTCTCAAGGGATCCGTTGATGTGGCGTGCGCGCCCGACGATCCGCTGTGGGCACAGGGCGGGGCCGCCGGCTGGCGTGCCACCGCTGGGGCCGGTGACGTTCTGGCCGGTTTGCTCGGGTCCGTTTTAGCCCAATGGGGCGATGAGCTGGCCGATCTGGGCAAGGGACATGGAATCCCTGCGCGGTTGGCGGCTGCCGCAAGCTATATTCATGGGCGGGCGGCAGCCATTGCCTACGGCAGTGGCCAGCCCATCGTTGCCAGCCAGATTGCTAGCGCGATTCCACAAGCTATCGGAGAGGCACTGGCGCACCGGTGAATGAACTTTTTCCTGCGCGGGCAGATATTGATCTGGATGCAATCGCGGCCAACCTTGGGGTAGTACGTGAGGCAGTCGATGGCCAGAAGCTGATGGGCGTGGTCAAGGCCGATGCCTACGGGCACGGGCGGGCCGAGTGTGCGGGGGCACTCGTGAGCGCCGGTGTGGACTATCTGGGTGTTGCTCAGGTGGCCGAGGCCGTGGCGCTGAGGGATGACGTGGGCCCCGAGCCCGCAATCCTGTCATGGATTTATGCACCGGGTGCGGATCTGCGCGAAGCGCTCGCGGCGGGGATCGAGCTGTCCGTTGGGGCGTTCTGGGCGATTGAGCAGGTTGCGGACGCGGCACGTGCTGTGGGCGCGACGGCTAAGGTTCACCTCAAAGTGGATACAGGGATGGCGCGCGGGGGCTTCAACCTGTGGGACCTAGCCGAGGCGGCGAAAGATGTTCGGGCGCTCGTGGCTGAAGGCGTTGTTGTGTTGCAAGGACTGTGGAGCCACCTAGCGCGGGCTGACGATGTGGAGTGCGGGCTCACCGAGATCCAAGTGGACCGGTTCGAGCAGGCGCGGGCCATCGTCAAGGATGCGGGGCTGTCCCCGGTGCTGTGTCACCTAGCTGCTTCGGGCGGTGCGCTCTGGCATCCGGGTGCCAGATATGACATGGTGCGCCCGGGAATTGTCCTGTATGGGCTTTCTCCCAATCCCGACTACCGAACGGCATCCCAGATTGGCCTCAAGGCTGCGATGACTCTCAGTGCGGACCTGATCGTGGATCGCGAGGTGCCCGGTGGCACTGGGGTCTCCTACGGGCACACCGCTCACACGGAGGGGCGGACCCGGCTGGGAGTTGTGCCGCTCGGGTATGCGGACGGGATTGACCGCAAGGCATCCAATGCGGCGCCGCTGGTGATTTCTGGTGAGCGAACTCAGATCATGGGGCGCGTGTGCATGGATCAATTTGTGGTGCGATTGCCCGATGAGGTGCGCGCGGGCGATCGCGCGTGGCTGTTCGGGGATGCTGGGCAAGGGTTGCCCACCGCGGATGATTGGGCTGGCGTGATGGGAACCATTGGTTACGAAGTGGTCACGCGCCTTGGGGCGCGCGTGCCACGGCGTTATCATGGCGAAGGCTAACAGGAGGAAAGTATGGAGCTAACGGTTGCCGAAGCTGATGATATGCGCCACCTCGGAGAGGTCCTTGGCGGGCTGCTTCGCGGAGGAGATCTGGTGATGCTGGACGGGCCTTTGGGGGCTGGGAAAACCACGCTGACTCAGGGCATTGCCCAAGGGATGGATGTGGCGGGGCGCGTTGCCTCACCAACCTTTGTCATTGCGCAGGTTCATCATCCGCGGCCGGGAACCGATGGGCCGGACTTGGTGCACGTTGATGCCTACAGGCTGACGTCCTTGGATGAACTGGACGCGCTTGATCTTGACGCCTCTCTCGAAGAATCCGCCACCGTTGTGGAATGGGGCGAAGGCAAGGTGGAAGTGCTCACTGATGATCGCCTGATCCTGACGATCGTTAGGCCCGAGGGCTCCCAAGAGGGTGACGAGGTAGAAGATCTTTCCGTTGATGCCCCTCGAACGGTGATCGTCACGTCCTCGGGTTCTAGGTCCAGCGAGCTCGCTGCCCAGCTTCAGGACGCTTTGTGAGATTGACACGGTGGGTGTTGGGGCTTCTCTTGGTCTTTGTTGGTGCGGGACTAGGAGCGTCACCGGCGGCAGCTCAAACCGAGGGGGCCGAGGAATGGTTCGAGAACTCGGCCGCGAATGTTGTTCGTTCCCACGCTGGAGAAGAGCTTCCCAACTTGTCATCTGACCAGGTAGCCGATTTGACGGTGGGTGAACCGGTTCAGGCTGTCTCTTTCACAGATCAAGTCGAGGCCTACGATCAATCGAACCTCTGGGTGGCACCGATACTTGTTGATGATGAACCTGTTGGCACCGTTGCCACTCAGTTTGTCTCGGGTGAATCGGAGCGCGAAGAGATCACGGATGATACGCGGTTTTCCGAAGCTCTCGTCTCCCTGCCCGAGGACTTGCGTGTGGTGGTGGAACCGCGGCTCGGAGGAAGCGCCTATATGGGTGGCTGGTTCCTCGTAGGAGAAACGGTCAGCCCGATGGATCCCGTGGCGCGGTCAGTGCTTGCCGGTGAGGTACCGATCACCACGTTCAATGACATTCGAAGCGATCTTCTCTCCTCCGAAGTGGTGTCGGAGGAGACTCCCGAAGCTGAGGAAGAAACATTCTCTCCTATGGGAATCTTGCGGACGGTTGCCATCGTGATCGTGGCTCTTTTGATCGTGGTGGGGGTGCTCGTGTGGTTGCGGCGCGACCTGACGGACAGCCAGAGCGCAAAGAATCATCAGCCGACATCCCGTCCAACCACCACAACCGATGAGGTCAAAGTACTTGCGCGCCCACAGCGTAGATCGAAACGAGAAGAGAAGAAGAATGAAGATTCTGACGATTGATACCTCAGACCGCTCGGTGGTGGGCTTGGCAGAGGCCGATGGCGATATTCGCACCATCAGGTGCGATGTGTCTGAGGATTCGCGCCATCACGCCGAAACTCTGACGCCTATGGTTCAGGCGGTGCTAGGCGGTGTACGCCCAGAAGCAATCGTTGCGGGAACCGGTCCTGCTGCGTTCACCGGCCTGCGGGCCGGACTGGTGACGGCGCGGACCTTGGCACGGGCATGGGACGTTCCCCTCTACGGCGTCTCCTCCCTTGAGGCGCTAGCACTGGCCGGAAGTAGGCTCGGCTACAACAACGTCGTGTCTGTGATTGACGCCCGCCGCAAGGAACTGTTTGTTCTGCGGGCGCGCCCCATGAGTGGCGACGACGTGGAGATTCTGGACGGCCCGCGCATCCTTAAGCCGGCCGAGCTTCCTGATCTCCTCGCGGCTGTGCCCGGCCAGCTCGTAACCTCTCGGGGCGGCCTGTATCCGGAGCTTGATGCGGCCGAGCTTGTGCAGTGCAGGCCGGAGGTGATGGCTGCGCTCGCGCTCTCACATCTGGCGCGCAGCCAAGCCGGTGAAGAGATCGATCTTGGAACCGAGCCGCAGTACCTCCGCCGCCCAGACATCCACGGGGTGCCAGCCGCCCAGTGAGAGAATTCCTGACCCCACAGCCCTCGTGGGCAAAGCGATGCGCAGTTTTCGATCTGAGAGTCTTCGGCCGCGAGGCGTGGCCGCTGGCCCTCTGGGAACACGAGCTCGCGTCTGAGTTCGCGGCCTACCGGGCGCTCGTACGTGAGGGGATTTCTGCCATGCCGGAGATCCTCGCGTTGGGAGGGGTCTCCTATGGGCCGGACGCCGAAATTCTCACTCTCGGGGTGAGCGAGGCGGAGCGAGGCAAGGGGATGGGCGCAGCTCTGCTCGACGAACTTATCGGTATCGCCTGGGCGAGCGGCGCTGAACAGATCTTCCTTGAGGTTCGTGCCGGTGGTGCCCCCGCCCAACACCTATACCGATCGCGCGGCTTCGAAACAGTTGGCGAACGTCCCGGTTATTATCACGGGGAGGACGCCCTCATCATGAATGTACAACGGGAGTACACTAGTTCCTCGTGAGCATTACTATCCTTGGCATTGAAACCTCGTGTGATGAAACCGGAATCGCCGTAGTTCGCGATGGGGAACTACTGGCCGATGTCACGGCTACCTCCATGGACGAATACGCACGCTACGGTGGCATCATCCCCGAAATTGCCTCGCGTGCGCACCTGCAAACGATGGTTCCTACGCTGGATGCAGCGCTGGACAAGGCCGGAGTCACCTTAGGTGAGATCGACGCGGTGGCCGTGACGGCTGGCCCCGGGCTCATCGGTTCGCTCACCGTTGGAGTGTCCGCAGCCAAAGCACTCGCACTGGCACTGGATAAGCCGCTCTACGGCATTAACCACATCATCGGACACCTGTGCGTGGATGAGCTGGTCGATGGCCCGTTCCCCGATCATTTCATTGGTCTTGTAGTTTCTGGCGGCCATTCCTCCATCCTTCGCGTGGGCAACATTGCCACCGATGTGGAGGAGCTCGGCGGGACATTGGACGATGCCGCCGGAGAGGCCTTCGATAAGGTGGGGCGCCTGCTGGGCTTGCCCTATCCCGGTGGCCCTCACATTGATCGCCTGTCCAAAGAAGGTGACCGCGAGGCCATCCGTTTCCCGCGCGGGCTCACCGCAGGTAAGGACAAGGTGCGCCACGCATACGATTTCTCCTTCTCCGGTCTGAAAACTGCCGTGGCTCGCTACGTTGAGGGCCTTGAATCTCGCGGCGAAGAGGTCCCGACGGCCGATGTTGCTGCAGGTTTTAGTGAGGCCATCAATGATGTCCTGACGATGAAGGCCCTGAATGCCTGCGAGACGTTTGGGTATGACACGCTTGTTGTAGGCGGCGGTTTCTCCGCCAACTCTCGCCTGCGTGAGCTCGCGGCAGAGCGCGCTGCGGAGCGTGGTATTACTGTACGCATCCCTCCGATCCGTTACTGCACGGATAACGGTGCCATGGTGGCCTCCCTCGGCTGGGAACTGGTGCGCAACGGCGTGGAGCCATCTGGTTTGGGCATCACAGTGGATACCGGGATGGACCTCAACAAGATCGTCATGACCGCCGTGTAGTAAAGGACAGCCATGATCGCCGGAATTGGCACCGACATCGTTGATATCCCCTCTTTCGAGGAGCAACTCTCCCAACCAGGGTCGCGGTTTGATCGCGTGTTTACCGCGCGTGAGAGGCGCATAGCCGCTGGACGCGCCGATTCCCACGCCGTTCCCGGAACCTCAGGCAATCGCGCCTCCCATCTGGCCGCACGGTGGGCCGCCAAGGAAGCCTTCGTGAAGGCGTGGAGCGGCGGCCTTTATGGAAAGCCGCCCGTCATTGATGGCGATACGGTGTGGTCCTCTATCGAGATCGTCAGTGACCAGTGGCAGCGCCCATGTATATCGCTGCATGGAGAGGTGGCCGCCGCCGTGTCCCAGACCATGGGGCCTGTGGTGATCCACGTGTCCATGTCCCACGATGGTCCGGTTGCCTGTGCCACCGTACTGATCGAATACGTGGAGTAAACCCCGATTCGGGGAGTGGGGCTAGCTCTCGCGGGTGGCGAGAATCGCTCGGTGCCTGCCGGCAACTGGCGTCAAGATGAGCACGGCGGCCTCGCCCTTCCTCTTTTTCAAGCCCAGCTTCCTCCGGAAATCATCGGGAGTCACGTCCGTGCCGCGTTTCTTGATCTCCAGTTGGCCAATTGATTCCCGTTGCAGTACTTTCTTGACCGCTTTTGCGTCCATGGGAAGAACCTCACGCACTCGGAATGCGCTCAGTAGGTTGCTCTGGACCCGTTCGCCGGTCAGATAGGCGATGCCGTGGGAAACTGGCGCGAGATCCAACTGATCCGCCAGCCGCTCGATGCCTCCAGCACGGATGATCGCGGGATCGGGTTCGTACAGGTACGGCCCCAGCTTCCTCGGTTTGATGGCTCTGATAGGAACGTTTGGTGGTCCATATTCGGCTTCGAACGTGATGGTTTCGCCATCTTTGAGGATCACGGCGCTACGCCCGGGAGTGGTTGCCGCTGTGCCGGTCCAGATCACGGCTTCCACTAATTCCCGGTTCACACTGACCCACTGGACGTGTGCGTGCTCAGGAAGGTATTCGTAGGCGATGCCAGGTGCAACCTTGATGCCCGCCGCGGGGAACTCATGGGCCAGCTTGAGCGCCTGAGAGAGCTTCGGCTGCCATTCCTCCGGATCCTTGAGGCGCTGTCCGCTGGCGGTGCGTCTAGCCGGATCGAGCCACACGGCATCGGCGCCGAATCCGTGAAGATTGACGCTCCGTCCATCCGCTTCGATCACCGCGGCCTCCGGGAATGGGTGGAGATTTGCGGTGGCTGCAATGGCCGTTTCGGGATCCTGTTCGATAGCTGTCACGCGTAAGCCCAGCCCCGAGAAGGCGAGTGAATCCGCTCCAATGCCGCAGCCCAGATCGATGACGTGGTGGGAATTGGCCTTCCGGAGGCGCTGGACGTGACGAGCGGCAACACTCAACCGCGTTGCTTGTTCCAACCCTGCCGCGGTGAACACCATGTTGTTGGCGAATTCTCCGAACTTCTCCTCTCCCTTGACACGGAGCCGCGATTGGGTGAGGGCTGCCGCAACAAGTTCAGGGCTGTAACCGGCCTCGCGCAGCCGTGCAGTGAGGCTAAGTACCTGCTTTTCCTCGTAGGGTGGGATAAGCCCGAGGAGTTTCTGGCCGTCCGGAGAAACGAGTTGGGCAAGCGTTGAAGAATCCACGCGGCTATTCTCTCATG
>NZ_JBQCZW010000003.1:0-69498 GCF_052089425.1 Ancrocorticia sp.
CCACTCTTGGAGTACTTATGTGCGGGTTGGACACGGTATACCTACTCCATGTTGGACATATGTACTCCACTAAGGGGGCAACGGGTAAGCAACGCTGTCCTGTCCGTATGGCGCGGTGGTTGGTGACGCAAAAGTGCCCCGCATGAGAACGGGGCACTTCGCTCTGGCTAGAGCCGGACTACTTGGTAGGAGGCTCTTCTTCTGAGGCTTCCTCAGCGGGCTCCTCGCCTGTGGGCTCCTCTTCATCGGAGGTAGCGGCGACATCTTCGGATGCTGCTGCTAGATCCTCTTCGGCCGCCTTCACTTCCTCTGCAACTACCTCGGTAGCTACATCGGGCGTGGGCGCTACATCGGGCTGGACAGCCGGGGCAGCGGTAGTAGCTGTGTCCTTGACATCCTCCCAGTAGGCTTCGGCCCAAGGATCCTCAACCGGCTGGCTGCGCTTCCACAGGTAGTAGAACGCGCCGCCGATTCCAGCAAGAACCGCGGAGATTCCGAGAAACTTCCGCTTGCGGCCCTTCTTCTTCGGCTTGGTGAGCTCCTTAGTTGTGGATTCTTGAACGGCTGTGGCCTTGGTTTTCAGGCCGCCGTCAGTCTCACGAGCAGCTTCGGCTGCGGCCTTTGCCGCCGCCTTCGCGCGTGGGACGTAATCGGTCACAACTTTTTCTTTGGCCTCGTTGGCCTTATCGAGTGCGTCCTCAACTCGGGGCGTGGCCCACTCGATACTCTGCTTAGTGAGCGCCGAGGCCTGATCGGCAAGATGAGAGGCCGATTTGACGGCCTCATCTACAACGGGCTTGAGCTTATCTGTCGCTTCTTCAACTTTGGGGGCCGCCCATTCTTGGGCCTGACCGGCATAGTTGTTGGCCTTCTTTACCGCATCATCGAACACGGGCTTTGCCTTGTTGATGGCTTCCTCGGCTTTCGGGGTAGCCCACTCCACGCCCTGTGCGGCGAGGTCCTGAGCCTGATTTGCAAGTACGGACGCTTGCTTGGACGTGGCGTCTGCACCGGCCTTGAGGTTCTCAGAAATAGCGTGTAGTTGGTCAGTTGCCTGCGCAACAGCCTTCTTTTGAGCCTTTTTCCTCTTCTTTTCGGCCCTCTTCTTTCTGCAGAACATCGGATGACCTCCTTGGTCCAACTCCTCACATCGCAATCGGTTGATCGCTGGTAGGCCAAGTGAGGGGTCTTGTTGATCACTATCTTGCCTAGATATCGGCACATTGTCAGCCTAATACCCAAAGTTACTTAATCTTTACGCGCTCAGCCAATCTGTCGGGGCGGTGTGCCTCTAAGTTGGTGGGTTCTGCTCGGTTGTTCCATCTAGCGATCGGATATCGATTGGTCAATCGGTATCCGTGGCTTATCCAACGGGGTGAGATCATGGCATGAATGAGGCACGGCGCGAGATCCTGTGCAAGGATGGACCCCATGGAAGCAACTCTGCATACTAACCACGGCGATATTACCGTGGAGCTGTACCCACATCAGGCGCCCAAGACGGTTGCAAACTTCACGGAGCTGGCAACGGGCAAGCGTGAATGGACCGACCCTCAGACTGGCGAAAAGACAACCGATCCGCTGTACAACGGAACGATTTTCCATCGTTGCATCACGAACTTCATGATTCAGGGCGGGGACCCGCTCGGAACAGGTACCGGTGGCCCCGGCTACCAGTTCGATGATGAGATCAGCCCAGAACTCAACTTCAACGATCCATATGTTCTCGCTATGGCGAACGCTGGCAAGCGTTTCGGCCGCGGAACCAATGGCTCGCAGTTCTTCATTACCGTGGCCGCCACCCCGTGGCTGCAGGGCAAGCACACGATCTTCGGCAAGGTGACGGACGCAAAGTCCAAGGCAGTTGTGGATGAGATCGGTGTTGCACCCACCGGCCGCGCAGACCGTCCCGTGGACGATATCGTGATCGAATCCGTTTCGGTGACCGAATAAGAGAACGCCGATGAGCGAAGCCAGCACGCCTCCTGAAGGATATGGGGCGAAGCTGCGCCGGTTTCTGGGTATAGGGGACGCGCATGCACCTGTCACACTGACCCTTCTGGGGATCTGTGTTGCCGTTGCCGTTGCTGAGCTATTCAGCCAGCGTATTGGTGCAGCGCTCCTCTACGCTCCAGTCCTCGGGGAGGATCAGCCCTATAGATTCCTAGGGTCCGCTTTCCTTCACTCCGGTTTCTGGCACCTCGTTTTTAACATGTATGCCCTGTGGCTCGTTGGCTCGGTACTTGAGCCGGCCATTGGACATCTACGTTTCCTTGGAATCTATATTCTTTCCGCGGTTGGTGGGAACATCGCCGTTCTTCTGACGGCAGACCCTTCGGGGCAGAGTTGGATTACCGCTACCGTTGGCACCTCGGGCGCTGTATTTGGGGTGTTTGGCGCTCTCTTCATTTTGGTGCGCCAGTTTGGAACTAACACTACGAGCCTCATCGTCGTGATCGTGGTGAACCTCTTGCTGGGATTCGTCCCTGGTATGAACATCTCATGGCAATCCCATGTTGGTGGTCTCGTTGTAGGAGGTCTGCTCATGGCCCTGATGATGATTGGCCGAGAATCCCTGACTCCTATCCGCCGCCGCATACGAGACATCGTTGTGTACGTCGTGGCGGCCGGTGTGCTGGTAGGGCTGTATTTTTGGGGCTACCGCTAGATTTTGGGGCTATCGCCTAGATCTTGGACCTACCTCTCGGAGCTACCTCTTGGATCGTGGGCCACCGTTAGGACACCCAAGGCATCTGTGGATAAACCTCATCACCAAACAGTTTGATCAGTGGATAAATGCAGCGAATGTCCCGGCTGTGTTACGGGCGGTCCCGTGTCATCAAGGGGAGAATTGCCCTAACTGCCGGGGATGGCCACTAATTACACGGCTGTCATTATCCACAGACATACCCACACATGTGGACGGATCTCTATGTGGACGCCCTGTTCACAACATGTGGATGGGCAGCATGTAGTCGCGGGCGGTGCTGATGAAAGGGATTGAAGCCCCAGAAATAGCTACGTGTGATAGCATTTTTGTGCTCATTGTGTTTTCTCAACGATGAGTATCCTCGCTTGATGACTAAGTGTCTGGCGGATCGTGTTTGGCTCTTTAGGAAGATGGAGCAGGTTGTGAGCACTGAGGTCAGTTCGGGTGGACAAACTCAGAATGAGGTACCGACAGCTTTAGCTGGGATTGGTTCCGCTCAGGTATTTCAATTCTGGAAAAGAACGATGGATATTGTGGTGTCCATTGTTGCGATCATCGTTTCGATCATTCCTTTAGCCATCGTAGCTGTGGCCATCAAGGTAGATTCTCCCGGCCCCGTTTTCTATTGCCAAGAGCGATTAGGGAAGGGTGGACGCCCGTTCCGAGTGATCAAGTTTCGGTCAATGCAGACCGATGCAGAATCTGGCGGCCCTCAATGGGCTGAGATCGACGATCCACGGGTGACTAGGGTAGGGCGCTTCTTGCGAATGGCGCGCATTGACGAAGTGCCACAATTCCTGAATGTCCTCATGGGCGATATGAGTCTTGTAGGGCCGCGTCCAGAACGCGGTATCTTTTATCAGCAGTTTGAAGCGACCATCCCGGGCTTTGATCAGCGTTTGCTTGTCACTCCGGGAATGTCCGGCCTTGCCCAGATCAGTGGTGGGTACGACTTGTCTCCAGAGGAAAAAATCCTCCTTGACGCGGAATACATCCGCAAGCGAAGTGTCCGATTGGATCTGAAGATTCTTGCTTCAACCCTTGTCGTCGTGTTCACGCACGCCGGAGCACGCTGAGATGAAGATACTGGTCTTCAGTGACAACTACGTCCCTAGTCGCGCCGCTTGTGCGGTGAGAATGAACGTCGTGGTGCAGGCATTGCGGCAGCGCGGGCATACGGTAACTGTCTTAGCCTCTGACGAATCCCTTCGGGAGGGAACGACGGAGGCAGACGAGAAGGTACTCTACTTTCACACCTCGCCCCTTGGTGATAAGTCACTTGCACACCGCGTTCGCAATGCACTGGGTTCCTACAGAGCCTCCGTAGCGATGGCTAAGCGCTTCCCTCCTGCTGATCTTGTACTCTGCACTAGTCCTCCACTCCTTTTGGTCCCTGCTGCGATGCGCATCGCGCGGCGGATGGGGGCACCGCTTGTATTGGATGTTCGCGACATCTGGCCAGAGATCGGGTTCCAGATGGGTTCCTTTTCGAAGAGGAGCGTGTACGGGAGAGTCTTTAGTCTGATAGCGCGCTGCGCCTACCGGCAGGCGGAGTTGGTGACGACTGTGTCCCCGAGCAAAGCAGAGTACCTTCGAAGCAGGTTAGGGCTTGCTTCGAAGGTGGAACTCATACCGAACGGTCTAGATTTAGCCTTCTTAGAGCAGAGCGAGAATCCCGAGCTTGTCAGAAGGCACAACATTGATCTGCAACCAACATGTGTCTATGCAGGAAACATTGGACTGGCACAGGGACTTGGAACACTGTTGGACATCGCGAACGAGCGCCGTGACGTTCAGTTTCTGCTGTGTGGCGATGGTGCAGAGAAGGCACGGCTGGAAGCAAGAGTTCGCCAAGAGAGCCTGAGTAACGTGAAATTCTTGGGGACCCTTGGGGCGAGCGATGTCTTTACGCTGTTGAAGCATGCAACGTTGAGCTACATACCTCTCATCAGCTCTCAACTACAAGACTCAGTCCCAACCAAAATCTTTGAGGCTCTAGGTTGTGGCTGTCCCGTTCTCCTATGTGCCGAAGGTGATGCGGCAACCATTGTTCAGGAATCTGGCCTAGGAATCGCGGTGCCTCCGGAGGATTCGGAAAGGATCCTTGAAGCATTCAACAGAATGGTCGCAAGAAGGTGGACCACCACTGAGCGTTCGGCCGCGGCGGAGTTCATCCGAACCCGCCATTCACGGCAGGAACCTGCAAAAAGACTAGCGGAGACGATCGAGGATCGTTGGGGCGTACGTGTTCCATAAGGCGCTCCTGTATAGCCGCACGATCAGACACCTCAAGCCTGTGCAGATTCTCCACACACTTCTACCCCAGCGGAAGGTCAGAGAAGGAAACCGTACACGTTCGCCACAGATGAGGGCCGATCTGCAGCTTTGTGTACCTGAGTTGGACCTAGATCGCCAGTATCTCCAGCGTTTCGATATTGAAGCGCTAAGAAACGGGCGTGCAGAGTTTGTCGGCGAGATCCATGATCTGGACGGTACGTGGACATGCCCTGAGGCGACACCATTGTGGAACTTCAATCTTCATTACTCGGAGTACATGATCGCGCTCGCGGCGGCTCACATGGAGAGTGTGGGACCACAGAGGATTGATCCTGCAATAGGTGGTATCGGCGATGACAGCACGGTCGCCATCTCAGACAGTCAGTGGTGGCAGACATTCAGGACGCATGTGAGTAGTTGGATCTCGGCGTGTGAATATCCGCATGGCGCCGC
Source organism: Ancrocorticia sp. (assembly GCF_052089425.1). Classification (NCBI taxonomy): domain Bacteria; kingdom Bacillati; phylum Actinomycetota; class Actinomycetes; order Actinomycetales; family Actinomycetaceae; genus Ancrocorticia; species Ancrocorticia sp. The sequence continues at coordinate 5,441 of NZ_JBQCZW010000003.1, forward strand.
GTGGCACCCATACACTACATCTCTTCGGCTGGTCAACTGGCAGATCGCTCGTGAGCTCTTTTCGGATCGTTTAGCCTTGGACCGAGAGTTCGATAGCTTGATGCAGGAGTCGATGTATCTGCAATATCGTCATCTCCTTGTGAACCAAGAGAAGCGGCTTCTTGGAAATCACTACTTTGAGAATCTGAAGACACTCCTGATCTTTAGTAGATTGTTCCGCGAAGAGCAGGTGTTTGACCGAGTCTGGCGATCATTCGAGAAGCAACTGTGTGAGCAGATCCTGTCTGATGGCGTTCACGTAGAACGCAGCCTCATGTACCAGAATCTAGTGATCGAAGGCATGATCCGAGTAGCCCTGATCCTTAAACAAAGTGACGGCCGCGTCCCAGCAATCCTCACAGAGAAGATCCAAATCGCTCTCGATGCCGCCGCCTCACTCGATCACGGAATGGGCAAGATGCCCTTCTTCAACGATTCTGCCGAGGGAACGGCTCGAAGCACCGAGACCTTAATGGAGGCCTGTCAATGGCACCTAGGTCTACGTCCGCGGCTAAGAAACTCGTTTCCGCAAGCAGGGTACTACAAGCTGTACGACGGCGAAGTTGCGGTCATGGTAGATGCCGGATACCCAGGCCCTTCATACTTGCTGGGTCACGCCCACAGTGACACTCTGTCCTACGAGCTCTCTATTTCAGAGGACCCAGTTATCGTCAATTCGGGAACCTATCGCTACCAGAGCCAGCTACGTTCCTGGTTCAGAAGTACAGAAGCGCACAATACTGCGATGTTTTCTGGACACGAGCAGATGGAACATTGGGCTGCTCACCGTGTTGGTCGCCAGCTAAAGAGCGTACGCGTTCTGGAGTTCTGCAAGGATCGCTTAACGGCCGAGCTCATCTCTCAATATGGGGAGAAGCATCAGCGGACCATCGTGCTGCGTGATGGTGTCCTTACCGTGTCAGACACCTTAGCGGACGCTACCGGAAATAATGGCCAATTTGACGCTTTAACGCTGATACATCTGGCACCTCAATGGCAAGCCTGCCCGGAAGGAGATGGATCATTCATTGCTGTGCGAGAAGGTAGTGATGACGAGGTTGTCATAGCGTCTATGGTGGATGAGATGGATAGTCCGTCGGAGAGCAGGAGTGAGCTTGTTGATGCGAACTACTCAAGGTTCTTTGGGGTACTGGAGCACAATCACATGGTGAGGTTTTGCTTCAGCTCGCAGAACGGGACCTATCGATACCAAATTGCGCGTTCGAAGGGGTCGCAATGACGCTATTTGTGGGGCCGCTGCACCGCCTTGGGGGGCCGAGTATTAAGAATGGTCTCACGGTCGATCACTTGTTCCCGGCAGGTGACGTCACTATCGTGAATACGGCTGATCAACGTTTACGGAATCGGCTCGCGTGTATGTGGAGGCTTTTTGTCTCACGGGATCCCCAGATCATTATCGCCGTCTCCTCCCGCGGACGAAGTCTTTTGTGGCCACTTGTTTATTGGAAGGCGCGTGCAAATTCGAGTTTACGGTACTCGCTCATTTGTATTGGCGGATCAATCGCTGGGGAAACTCAACGGCAATCTAGATTCCTCCGCATTATGAATCGGGCAAGTCTGACGTGTGTTGAGACTCAGAAGATAGCAGAGGACCTCGGGCGACTGGGAGTCACTACCACATATCACTTTCCAAATATGGTGGAGAGAATCGGCCGCACTGTAGGTGAAACTGATATGAGAGACAGCTCCTTTGGATCTGCGGTTACAAAATTTGTCTACCTTTCCTCGATTCGTCAAGGAAAAGGGGTAGGGACGATGCTTGAGGCATTTCGAATTGCGTGTGCAGAAGGGCTCGATGCCTCGCTAGACATATATGGACCTGTGAGACCCGATTTCGACGAAGAGTTATTCGAGAAGTATGCCTCGGAATCGCGTATCAACTATCGAGGTCAGGTTAACCATGACAAGGTGGTCGAGCTGCTGAACCGATATCAATGTTTCATCTTTCCAAGTGAGTTCGATACGGAAGGTTTTCCTGCCGTTCTAGTTGAAGCGTTCGCTGCCGGTTTGCCCGTAATTGCAAGCGACGCGGCAAGCAACCGAGAAATCGTAATTGATGGCGTGAACGGAATCGTCTACGGCGCTGGAAAGGCCACGGAATTAGCTAGAGCAATGCGCCAAATGGCAGAGAATCCTGACTTTATGAAGCAGGCGTCTGCCAGAAATCTAGCTGACGCTCCACGTTTTGAGGCGACGCGAGTAGTCGGCGATTACCGGCAGGCACTGATCGAGGTTGGGTGGGCATTGTGAAGAGGGCTCTTGTTTTCTATCTGTATTCTCAGCGAAACGCAGGCGATATGGCCCTCTGCATCGGGGCCGTTAACCTCCTTAAACAAGCAGGTTTCGAGACCGTCTTTGTGTCGAGGTATGCGCGTCAAGATCACGAGTATAGAGACAGTGTTGATTACCTCCGACGGTACTATCCTGAGGTCACCGTCTTTTCAGGGCCGTTTTCGTTGGACCGCCAAAAGGGCCCCTTCAGTCGACTGATCGCACATACACGCGGGTTACTTACTCTGTTCTCGCCGAGCTCCAGACGGCGACTCAAGGGTTTGATAGAAGAAGCTGATCTAGTGCTGTTCAACGGTGGGAATCTGCTACGTTGCCAGAATATGACAGATGTCGCACGGCTAATTGCACTTTTTCACCCAATCGCCTTGGCGAAGAGTAAGGGCAAGCAGACGGTCTGTTTGCCACAATCAACTGCAGATTCCAGCCGTGCTGGTCAAATCATATTGGCTAACAAGCTTTCGAATTGCGACGTCGTGTACTCGCGCGAATCGCGATCGCATAACGCACTCTCACTACATTATCCCGGTATCGATATTCGTCCGTCTACTGATCTGGCGTTCTTTATTGACAAGAACCTTATCGCTACAAGAAAGCTTGATGAAAAGACACAGATGGAACGGCATGGACTGAATTCAGCTGAGGCAACCAGCAGCATTTCAGGAAGGGTTGCCATTGTGATACGGGGCTCAGGTATTGGGGATATCGGTTCACTCGGTGAAGCGCGTGTTAACTCGTTCATCGAAGGGCTCCGAACGTTCGTAAGAGTTCGTTCGAACTATAGATATGCGATTGTTGTTCAAACAGAGAAGGACGTTGAGCTCTCGCGGGAGTTCTTCCATGCTGTGGCTGAAGTGGCGGATGCGGTGTGGGTTGAAGAACACGACCCTGTTGCTCTTCTTAGTCTCTACAGTGACGCAAAAGCACTTGTGACCATGAGACTACATGCGGGAATTCTGGCTACAGTAGCCGGCATACCCGTCGTCGGACTATTCGATGAATCTTGGGGACTCAAGAACAGCGGGATAATGGACGACTATGAACTCGAATATACGCATATCCCGGAGGAACTACCTGCAAGATTTGACAGAGCTCTGGATTCCTTTTCTCCCAAACGCAGTCTTGAGACAATCGACGCAGAACGTGATCGGCTCGTGACTGATCTGCGTGAGATTACGTCCGCACCAATAGGGTATAGGTCATGATGAGGAAGAGAAGATGACGTTGATCAATGTGGTTGGTCTGGGCTACATCGGGTTACCGACAGCACTGATGCTTGCGGCCGCGGGGCATCGAGTTGTTGGAACTGACTCACAGCCCGAGGTGGTTGCGAGGCTCGCGAGTGGGCAGGTGACGTTCGAAGAGGACGGATTGGCAGGCCTCTTTGGCCAAGCTGTTTCCTCTGGTGTGGAGTTCAGTTCGCACTACGTTCCGGCCGATCTCTACATCATCGCTGTCCCGACACCGTACGACAAGGAGACAAAGCGAGTAGACACGTCCTATGTTGTACAGGCTGTCCGTTCGGTGATGGAGGTGTGCCCCGAACCGGCAACTGTGATCATCGAATCGACCGTGGCACCGGGAACAATCGATCAGTTCGTGCGTCCTTTGATCGGGTCGCGAGATATTCGAGTTGCCCATGCACCCGAGAGAATCATCCCTGGACGCATGATCTACGAATTGGTACATAACTCACGCATTGTGGGGGCAGATACAGAGGAAACGGCGCAGGATGTGAAGGCTCTGTACGCCTCCTTTTGCGAAGGAGATATAGCAACCACGGACATACCGACAGCCGAGCTGGCCAAGGTAGCCGAGAACACCTACAGGGACATCAACATTGCTTACGCCAACGAGCTCACGAGAATCTGCCATGCCGCTGGATTGGACGTATATGAACTGATCCGCATGGCCAATATGCACCCGCGGGTTAATATCCTCCAACCGGGTCCAGGGGTTGGGGGCCACTGCATCCCCGTTGACCCGTGGTTCCTTGTCGGAGATTTCCCCGATACGGTTCACGTAGTCAGCGCGGCCCGCGATGTCAACGATTCACAGCCGTCATGGGTGCTTGAGCGGGTGCGCGAACTTATGGCAGCTCATCGCATTAGTGGCTTTTCGCGCGTGGGATTCTACGGTCTGGCATACAAGGAGAATGTTGATGACACCCGGGAGAGTCCCACGCTCCAGCTCCTCGCTGCGCTCGGCGACGAAAGCCGGCTGGTATCCACGTATGATCCACATGTGAAGCACACGGTCGCTCCGCACCAAGCGGCCAACTTGCCTGAGTTTCTTGAGAATGTGGATATGGTTGTCATTATGGTGGCTCATGATGAGATCCGCGAGAATCTTGATCTGCTTGGCACCAAGCTAGTGCTTGACACTCGTGCGGTGTGTGGCTCTGGTCCACACGTGGTTCATTTGTGAGGAGGCCAGTGAACAGCTCAGAGAGAAGATTTCGGCGCACCCGGATTGCCATGGTGCTTCCCTATTTCGGATATGGGGGAGCGGAGCAGATGGTATCCGTATTGTGTGCTGCAATCGATCTGGAGCGGTTCGATCTTCGCGTGTACTGCATCTACGGCAAACCCCAACACAATCCGCTAGAACAGAGAGTCCGAGATGCGGGAGTCCCGATTGTCTTCCTTAGGAAAGGCCTTGGGTTCTCTTTGAAGGCTGTCGCCAAGCTCTATCGAGAGCTCAGCGCATTTCGCCCAGACGTGGTGCACAGTCATTTGGGCGCATGTTTGTACTGTGTTCCCTGGATATTGACCCATCGCCCGAAGCTGCTTCATACCATTCACAACGTTCCTGAACGGGAGGCGGGATCGCGCCTGCGGCAGGACGTGATGCGGCTGCTGTACAGAAGTCGTCAAGGGGTACCGGTAGCCATAAGCGGGACTAATGCCGGCTTTGTCGCCCATTTCTACGGATTGGCTACTAGCCGTGTGCAGATGATTGAGAACCCGGTGAATGTGGAGGCCTTCGCCGGGTTATCGCGGCGAAAGGGCAGTACATCCGGCACTTCTGACCGTTTTACCTTTATCAACGTTGCACGGCTATCTGAAGCAAAGAACCAAAACCTTCTGCTCACGGCGTTCTCGGAGGTAGTTAATGATTACCCTCAAGCCCGTTTGGCGATTGTAGGTGGAGGACCACTCGAAGGTTCTCTGCGTGAAAGAATCGACGAACTTGGGCTTGCCGAATCCGTCTGCTTGCTTGGGGTGCGCGATGACATTGCTGAACTTCTCCATGAATCGGACGTGTTTGTCTTATCCTCAGATACGGAAGGTCTGCCACTATCTGTCCTTGAGGCGATGGCTGCGGGCCTTCCAGTGATTGCTACCCGGGTTGGTGGCTTGGAGGACCTTGTCCAGGGAAATGGCATCTTGGTTGATAGGGCGGATAAGGATGCTCTGGCGGGTGCAATGAAGGATCTTCTCAGAGATGACGAGCGCCGCGCCACCATGGCCCGCCGTTCCCGCGAGCTCGTACAACGGTTCGATGCGGCACATATCGCACGAAAGTATGAGCAGCTATACGCCGTGGTTGGACAACCTCATGCGAACTGACGGCAACGCGATCAGCAAGCAGGCACGAGGGAAGCATCGTGCCGCGATGCCAAGGACTCCGCTGTTTGCTGGGATGGTCATGCTCTATGCTTTCATGACGAGCTTTGATTTTGTTGAGGTAGTTCCGGGTATATCAGTTGGACGTCTTGCGGCACTTCTGCTGATCTTCGTTGCGATACTGAGCTTGCGTGAGGCATCACTGGACATCGATCCGTTGGTCGCTACGATCTATCTGCTTGCCATTGTCTCTACGCTCACCGTGGCGGTGAATCCAGGGCACTCGGAAGGGTTGACATCGTATCTGTCACTTATCCTCAATCTATTGATTGTTGGACTAGTCTGTCTGTTTCCCTGCACTCAGGCTGACCGGCGCCGCTGGCAGCTGGCGATGGTGTCCGGCGGACTAGTCCTTACTGGCCTGATGTTTGTTTCCCCGGTACCCGTGGCGGACGTGGGCCCGGAGCGAATTGTCGTGGGTATTGCGGGATCGCAACAAGACCCGAACGAATTCTGTGGATACCTTATCGTTGCAACGGCGTTCTTCACCTACCGTCTTCTCGCTCATGCCAGTGTTCTCTCGCTTATTCCGCTTGGGGTTATGCTCTATGCGGCGCTATTGACAGGTTCACGCGGCGGACTTCTGGCATTACTTGTCACAATTGTCGTTTCCATTGTGGTTGCTGTTCGCGCTTCTGAGCGCCGGTGGGGGTACTCGCTCGCGGCTGTGGGCCTCGGTAGCCTCATGATTCTTGGATTTAACCGGTTGCTCGAAGTGCTCCCCGACGGAGTTGCTGGGCGATTTCAGGATTTCTCCGCTTCGGGAACGGCAGGGCAACGGACAAGGGCGTGGAGCGATGTCCTCGGGGCGTACTGGAACGATTCTTCGCTTGTCCAGCTGCTCGTGGGGCATGGTTTTGGGGCGACGACGGACGTGACTTTCAATGGGCTGGTTGCACATAACCTGTTCATCGAATTGCTTTACTCAACAGGATTGCTCGGGCTTACATGTTTCCTCGCGCTTCTTGGCATCGGACTGAGGAGGTTGTGGCGCGGTGGCGCGTGGATCTCGGTCGCGTCTCTAGCAGGCTTCTGCGTCTTCTTTATGACCTTATCTGCGCTGGCCTTCAAGCCATTCTGGGTCATTCTGATGCTCGCCGCCGGATATAGGGCGTTTGGACACCGCGCTCCACGGATGCGACATGCAGAATAGAAGACTATTCGGCAACGTTGTATGGGCGTTCGGGGCTCAGGGCACAGCCTTTCTATGCAGCGTCCTCATTACGCTGGTGGTGCCGAAACTGTTGAGCATCGAAGAGTTTGGGTTTTGGCAACTGTTCGTCTTCTACTCAAGCTATGTGAGCTTCTTTCAGCTTGGCCTCAATGATGGTGTCTATCTCCGCTTCGGCGGTCAACGACGGCAGGCTATCGACAAGTCTGTGATCAAGGCGCAGCTGGGTGTTGGGCTACTGTTTCAGTCGGTCATCGCTGTAGCAATTGCCGTTGTTGTCGTACTCTCAGGTGTCAGCTCCGAACGCTCATTCGTGCTTTATGCCTGCGCGATTTATCTGGTTATCTCTAACGCCACATACTTTTTCGGGTATGTTTTCCAGGCGATGAACGAGACCCGCAAGTATTCCTTCTCCACCATATTGGACAGGGGAAGCTTCCTGTTACCTCTCGTGGCATGCGTGGTGCTGGGGGTAGAGGATTTTCGAGTATATGTTATTTTCACGATAGGTTCCCGCCTGCTCGCGTTGATCTATGTTGTATGGGGCGCACGTGACTTCTTAGCGGCGGACAGCGTTGGCGTCCGGCTGGCGCTGTCCGAAACAGCTCGGAGCATGAGAATTGGTATCGTGCTCACGTTCGCAAACATCAGCGGAATGCTGACGATTGGCGTCATGCGCATTGTGGTTGACCATGTGTGGGGAATCGAGACATTTGGACAGCTTTCGCTTGCTCTTTCAATCGTCAACTTTGCCATGGCGTTCATTTCTCAGGTGGCGATGGTTCTGTTCCCGGAGTTACGCCAAGTTGACAGCAGGAGGCTCAGCAAGATTTTCCGAGAACTCCGCAACCTGCTTGGGGTGGTCATGCCTCTGGCATACCTCGCTTACTTCCCACTGGCTCTGTTCGTCAGTGTATGGCTCCCGAATTATGCAGAGAGTCTGGTTTATTTCGTATACCTCATGCCAATCTGTGTTTTCGAAGCTCAGACGAACGTCTGTACCTCAACGTTTCTGAAGGTGCGGAATGAACCGGGTCACCTGCTTGGTCTCAATGCTGCAGCACTTGCAGCGTCAATAGCTGGAATTGCTTGTGGTGTGCTTGTGTTTCGAAGTGTTGTGGCTACAGTGGTGTTTGCTGTTGTGGGTGTTGTTTTGCGGTATGTGCTCGCGGAATCATACCTACATCGGGTTTATCAATCCTCCAACCGCAGGTTGGTCATGAGCGGCATCATAGTGTCGGTGACTTTTGTTGCCTCCGCAATCAACTTTTCGATGGGGTTGGCATTGGCGACCACTGCGGGTGCCCTCTGCGTTTTCCTTTTGCTGAACCGACGTGAGAGTGCGTGGGTCATTGGGCGCATGGTGCCGTCGAGGAAGGGGTAGTGGCGTGTAAAGGACCTACTGACGTCATAATCAGTTGTGATTATCCGGTATGTTGGTGCCATCACCTCACTGCTGGAGCTCTTGATAAAGGATACGAACTGTGGAACTTCGTGCGTACTTGAACATTCTTCGGAAGAACTGGGTGATCCTCTTTCTAACGGTCGCCCTATGCGTGGGGGTGACCGCAGCGTGGTCCTTCACTCGAACACCAGAGTACGAGGCACAGAGCAGGTTGTACGTTTCTGTACGTACCACGGACGAATCCGCATCTGAGCTTTCGCAAGGCAGCACATACGCGCGGCAGGCGGTTACGTCCTTCACTGACGTAGTCACAACATCAATCGTGTTGGATCAAGTCATTAGTGATCTCGATCTTGATATGACCGTTGACGAGCTGAGGGAGAACGTATCAGCCGAATCGCCAGAAGATTCCGTTCTTATCAACATCTCCGCTTCGGACACTGACGCTGATCGTGCAGCAGATATTGCAAACTCGACATCGGAGAACTTTGCCGAGGTAGTGATGAATCAACTGGAAGAACCGGATGGCAATTCGCCATCACGTATTCGGATCGACGTTGTCCAACCAGCGGTTCCGAACGCGGATCCAGTGAGCCCACAGCCGGCTCGGAACTTGGCGCTGAGCTTGGTGGTGGGGCTCCTCGTAGGCATCGGTTTGGCTGTGGCGCGGGATGCCTTTGATACCAAGATTCGTACGCGTGAAGATATCGATAGAGTGACAGGCAAGCCCATCCTCGGAAGCATTTTGGCCAGTGCAGATGTGCAGAAGCATCCGCTCGTCGTGCTGGATGATTCCCACAGTGTTGAAGCTGAACGTTACCGTGCATTGCGGACAAACCTGACGTATTTCAACGTTGAAGACTCGAAGAGAAGCTTTGTCGTTACCTCTGCCGGACCAGCCGAAGGAAAGACCACAGCTTCTGTCAATCTTGCGCTCGCATTGGCTTCCACGGGGGCTCGTGTAGCGCTGCTAGACGCGGACTTGCGGCGTCCCTCGATTGCTAAGCTGTTGGGCATTGAGGGAGCGGTCGGGCTTTCTGAGCTACTAGCGGGTAGGGTCAGGCTGGAAGATGTCCTTCAAGAATGGGGCGTCTACCCACTGTTTGTTCTTCCGGCGGGAAGGGTGCCACCCAATCCAAGCGAATTGCTCGGCTCGTCGAGAATGTCGCGCCTATTGGACACGCTGTCCACCCACTTTGACGTCGTGATTGTGGATGTACCACCTGTTCTGGCCGTCACGGACGCCGCGGTGGTTGGCAGACAAACGGGAGGCACAATCGTTCTGGCTAGCACTGGGCATGTCAAGAAGGAAGAACTTAGTGAAGCTATCGATTCACTAGAGGGCGCAGGTAGTCGAGTGCTGGGTGTTGTCGCAACAATGGTGCCGAAGAAGGGTCCTGGTTCGTACGCGTATGGAAGCTACCACTACGCCTGAGGCCACGGGTTGTGAGGTGTAGGGATGAAAACTGTTCTGGTGGTCTTTGGAACTAGACCAGAAGCCATCAAAATGGCTCCGGTTGTTCGGGAACTCCGCTCGCGTGCCGAGGCCTTTCATACAGTTGTGTGTGTCACGGGTCAGCACCGTCAGATGCTCGATCAAGTTCTAAGCGCATTCTCTATTACCCCAGAGTACGATCTTGCGATCATGGCGGAGCAGCAGACGCTTGCTGAGATGACATCCCGAGTATTGATCGGGGTGGACGATGTGCTGGCGAAGGAGAAGCCGGACGTTGTGCTGGTTCACGGGGACACCACCACAAGTTTCGCAGCTGCGCTGGCTGCCTTCTATCGGCAGATCCCTGTTGGCCATGTGGAGGCGGGGCTTCGTACCTCTAACATGCATTCTCCGTGGCCCGAGGAGTTCAATCGGTGTGCCATAGATCTTCACTCGGATATGTACTTCGCTCCGACTAATCAGGCTCGTGACAACCTCCTTGCTGAGGGAAAACCTGCCTCCGCCATCCTTGTGACAGGTAACACCGCTATCGATGCCCTGTTGCAAACGACCCGCGCTGAATATTCAAATACGAACTTGCGCTGGGCGGAAGATTCTCGACTTATCTTGATCACTGCGCACCGTCGTGAGAATCAGGGAGCACCGATGCATCGGATGTTCAGAGCTATTCGGCGGGTTCTTGAGGAGCACCCGAACGTCAAAGCGATCTATCCGATCCACCTGAATCCCGAAGTTCGACGCATTGCTCATCAGGAGCTTGACGGTCTGGACCGCTTTAGGATGATTGAACCTTTGGATGTGGTGGACTTCCATAACTTCATGGCCGCAAGCCACCTGATCCTCACTGATTCTGGTGGTATTCAAGAGGAGGCACCTTCGCTGGGCAAACCGGTGCTGGTTATGCGAGAGACGACCGAACGGCCCGAAGGGATTGCAGCGGGCACGTGTGAGTTGGTGGGCACGGATGAAGACGTGATATACAACCAGTTCACTGAGCTTCTTGATTCGCCACAACGCTACGAGGCAATGGCGAACGCATCCAATCCTTTTGGAGATGGACATGCCGCCGCACGAATTGTGGATGCATTGATGCCCGGCGAGCAACACAAAGGCGCGCACGGGCAATTCGCGTGACGATGTTCCTTAGTGCCAGCCCATCGTCATGAGGAAACCAACCAGCATCACGCCGAATCCGAGGAACAGGTTGCCGTTGCCAAGTCCGGGGATAGGAGCGTTACCGCCGAAGAGATAGGCCACCACAACGATGATCAGTCCGATGACCATCAGGGTCACCATGAGGGGTGCCCACCAACGCGGTGAGACCTTCTTGTCCGTACTCTTCTTGGGACGAGGAGCGTCACGTGTACTCTTCTGTTCCTCGATACCGCGTTTGGTGCCCTTGGCGCCCTTGTTCTTCTCTGATTCAGCCATGTTGGTCCTTCCCCATGTTCACTGGCTTAAGACTATCTATTTCCCAGCAATCTGGCGATTCGTGCCGGTGGAGAAGATGGGACAGAAAAGCAGATCGCTTGCCGTGGATTGAGATAACCCGACCTGTGGGGTTCAGGCTAGAATCGACAGCGTTGACAAAGGAGGTGCAATGGCAGGACGTCACTCCAAGCATACGGAGCCGATCGACGATTCATTCTTCACAGAAATGCCTGACGATTCGGCCTATGGGACTCCAGCTCAGGTACCCGTGCAGGCACCTCCGGTGTACAAGCGCAAGCCATCGTTGTTTTCGCGGTTCATGGGACTGATCGGCGAGCTGATGATTACGGCAGGCCTGATTCTTGGCCTCTTCGTTGTGTGGCAGGTGTGGTGGACAGATATTGGCGCTAATCGCGCCCAAGCTGAAACCATTCAGGTCCAGACTCAGGACTGGGACCGATCTCAAAAGATTGGCGAGCCACGCTATGACGATCCTCCCGCCTTCACTCACACAAGCGAGGTTGGCGCTTTTCTTGGAGTGATGCGGATACCGCGATTCGGCTTGGATTACGCCTACTCAATCGAGGAGGGGACGGACCTCACGCAAGTGCTAGACACTGGCGCTTTCGGACACTACCCGGACACGGCATTCCCCGGAGAAATCGGCAACTTCGCCACCGCTGCTCATCGGCAAACCTACGGGGCTCCGATGAGGGACGTGGCAGACCTCCAAGCAGGCGATTCGATCATTGTGGAGACTGAGGATGCCTACTTGGTGTACAAGCTGACAGAGTCCTACATCGTTCACCCGTCCGAATCCGATGTAGTTTTGCCGGTGCCGCGTGAGCCCGGTGTGGAGCCAACGGAACGCCTATTGACGATTACAACCTGCCATCCGCCTTTCGTTTCGAATGACCGGTGGATTGTGCATGCCGAATTTGATCATTGGGTTGATCCGGCCGATGGCATGCCTGAAGAGCTTGTGGAGTAGGGGGAGATATGTACGGAGCGATCTGGCGGGCCCTGCCCGGACCCAAGTGGTTGAAGTTCATCGAGGCGCTTGTGCTCATAACGGTTATTGTGGGCGTGCTCTTTGAGTTCGTTTTTCCATGGGTGGCGGCTAACATTCCGGCCTTCGACAACACGGTGGGGTGAACTCTATGACTCGTATTCTTGTTATTGATAACTACGACAGCTTCGTCTACACAATCGTGGACTACCTCAGGCTCCTCGGCGCCAAAACAACAGTCATGAGGAATGATGAGGAGGTGCCGGCGGCGTCGAGCTTTGATGGCGTACTGGTTTCGCCTGGCCCGGGCGCTCCCGCAGGAGCGGGATGCTCCATGGATATCATCGGCGAATGCGCTCGCGATCACGTGCCGATGCTTGGCGTATGCCTAGGACATCAGGCGCTCGCGGAGTATTACGGGGCTACCGTGGGCCATGCTCCAGAGCTAATGCACGGCAAAACCTCCGTCATCACCCACACTGGGGATCACGTGTTCGAAGGCATCGAGAGCCCGCTCAAGGTGACGCGATATCACTCGCTTGCCGCCGATCCCAAGACCATCAGCGATGATCTACGCGTTACGGCCACAACTGAGTCCGGGGTGATCATGGGCCTTGAACACAGGGAGCTTCCCTTATGGGGTGTTCAGTTCCATCCCGAATCGGTACTGACCACCTCCGGGCATCGCATGTTCGCCAACTGGCTCGCACTATGTGGCGATGCCGATGCCCTCGAAGTGGCCAAGGGCAAGGCTCCACTCGTGCGGCGCAGCTAGCGGAGTTTGTGGAGGAGCTAGCAGATTTCTGCCAGAGAGACAGCTAGCAGAGTTTGCCGGGGAGTTTGCGGAGGACGAGAGCCGGGAGGGCTCCCTAGCTAGCTCTCGTCATCGCTGGGAGACTCCGAGGGATCGGGCTCCTCAGAAGGCGTTGGGTCAGGGTTCTCATTGACCGGTTCGCGCGCCACGTAGAGAGTGACATTGCTGCCAAGCTCTAGCCGGGCACCGGGATCGATGTTCATTCCCAACACAGTATCGGGCGTCTGATCAGAATCTTGCTCGGAAATCCGTGCAGTGAATCCTGCATTCGCGATGGCCTCCGCAGCCTCATTTGACGTCATCCCAACGGTATCCGGCACCACACTCATACCAGACGCAACTTCGATATCGATCGCGGTGTCTTTTTCAACGGATTCGTTAGCACCCGGCGATTGGGAGGCAACTTCATCCTTTGCATACTCGGCGCTATCAACTGACGTGCTGGAGCCGATCCGCAAGTCAACTTCGCTGAGAGCCTCGGATGCTTCGGACATGGACATGCCAACGATGTTGGGAACGGCCACCTTGTCCGGCCCTGTGGACAGGACAACCTCTACCTCGCTGCCGATCTCCACGCGATCGCCGGGCGCGGGGGAAGAGCTGATGAATAGCCCTTCTTCCACAGAGTCGCTGGGCTGGGGGATCCCGGATTTGTAATCGAGGCCGGCATCATCGAGTGCTGCCTCGATGTGGTCTCGGTCCAGACCATCGAGGTCAGGTACGTCAACCATTTGGACGGCCGTGGTACTCGGGCCCGGATCCGGCTCATCACCTCCGCTACTCGCGATGGCGTACCAGATGCCAGCGATAGCGAGAATAAGAATGATGACGCCCGCCCAGATCATGATCTTGTTGCGGCGCTTGGCCTTCTCATCAACGGCCGGCTGAACGCCGGTATCCTCTGGGCTTTCCTCCGATAGAGCCTGCATGGTTCCCGTGGTGGGGTTACCTTCAACCGCTGTGGCCATCTGAGTGGGGGCAACAACGGGCACAGGGCGAATGTTCCACGAAGTCACGGAAGGAGCGTCAACACCCTCACCGCGAGCAGCTGAAAGCACATCCTCGCGGAACTCTGCGGCGCTCTGGTAGCGATTCTCGCGGCTCTTGGCCAACGATTTCATGACAACGCGATCAATTGAATCGGGGATGTCAGGTGCGATGAGGGAGGCTGGGCGTGGAGTTTCTGAGACGTGCTGGTAGGCCACGGCAACGGCGGAATCGCCGGTGAAGGGGGGCTTGCCTGTCAGCAGTTCGTAGAACAGGCAGCCAGCTGAATACAGATCCGAGCGTGCATCCACGACTTCGCCGCGGGCTTGCTCGGGAGAGAGGTACTGTGCGGTGCCCACAACCGAATTGGTTTGGGTCATGGTGGCAGCAGAATCAGCGATGGCTCGCGCGATTCCGAAGTCCATCACCTTGACCTTGCCATCGGGAGTAAGCATCACGTTGCCGGGCTTGATGTCCCTGTGAATGATGCCTTCTTGGTGTGAGTACTCAAGAGCAGAGAGCACACCAACGATGATCTGCACGGCCTCAGAGATCGGCACCGGATCGCCATCAGTCAACAGGGAGGCTACGGTGCGCCCCTTGACGAATTCCATGACGATGTAGGGCAGGGGGATTTCCTTGCCCATGGCGGTGGTGATCTGTTCCTCGCCCGTATCGTAAACGGAGACGATGGAGGGATGGTTGAGCGCGGCGGCGGATTGTGCCTCGCGCCTGAAGCGCGCGAGGAACATGGGATCCTGTGCGAGGTCCGTGCGCAAGATCTTGATAGCTACCGTGCGGGAGAGCCGGGTGTCATAACCCAGATGTACCTGAGCCATTCCGCCACGACCAATGAGGTCACCGACCTCATATCGATGGCCTAAAACGCGGGGGGTATCACTCACGTCGCCTCACCTTTCATCCTTAGTATGCTCATTCTGCCGCATTTTCCATATGTGTTGTTACGGCTCAAGCTTTGCTTCAATAATCTCGCGTGCAACGGGTGCTGCAGAAGTACCGCCATCGCCAGGATCGTTCTCCAGCAGCACCACCACGGCGATCTCCGGATCATCGGCCGGTGCGAAGGCCGCGAACCATGCGTGGGGGAGCGTATCAGCATTGATTTCCGCAGTGCCTGTTTTCCCTGCTACCTCAACGCCGTCGATGGCGGCGCGGTGCCCCGTGCCAGATTCCACATCCGCAACCATCATGTCCTGCATGTAAGCCGCGGTTTGTTTGCTCATGGGATCCGAATACTTGCTGGGTTTCGTTGTAGAAACCTCTTCAAGATCGGCCGTGAGCGTGCGATTAACGATGTAGGGAGTCATCAGTTCGCCATCGTTGGCGATGGCGGAGGTGATCATCGCCATCTGCATCGGCGTGACGCGAATGTCCTGCTGGCCAAACGAATCCATCGCGAGCTGTGCATCATTTTCCGGTTCAGGGAACCGGGAGGCCGATACGGGCAACGGGGTGTCAAACGATTCGCCGAAGCCGAACTTCTCCGCCTGCTCGATCATCGCATCCGAGCCAACGTCAACGCCGCCAATAGCGTAGGCAGTGTTGCACGACTGGGTGAAGGTTTGACGCAGCGTGGCTTCGCCCGAACCATCACCACAGGCGATCTGGCCGGGGTTGAAGATTTCGTGACTGGTGCCCGGCGGACTCCAGCTAGTGGGCGCGTCGATCAGCGTATCCGGTGTCATATCGGAGTTTTCCAGCATGGCAACGGCCGTCAGCATCTTGAATGTTGAACCCGGCGCGTACTGATCGCCGCCCGATGTGCGATCCACGAGCGGCTTCTCCGGATCTTCGTTGAGAGCCGTCCACGCAGAATTGGCAGCCTCAGAATCCTGAGTGGCGATGGAGTTCGCATCATAGGTGGGGAGGGAAACCTGTGCGAGGACCTTCCCTGTTGACGGCTCAAGGGCCACCACAGCGCCGCGCCGCCCGCCCATGGCGTTAATGGCCGCCTCTTGGACATCGTTATCAAGGGTGAGCTCCACGCCGCCGCCCTGAGGCTGCCTACCGGTGACAAGCTCTTGGAGGCGCTGGCCAGCCAAGGAGGAATCAGACCCACCCAGCACGCCATTTTCGGCTTTCTCTATGCCCGTCATCGAATTAAATGATGTGGAGAAGAAGCCGGTGACATTCGAGTAGGCACCATCGGAACGGTACGTGCGCTGATACTTGTACGGGCCATCCGCCGGCTCCGAGGTAGCGATGGAATCGCCACTGACGATGATGGGCCCACGATCGGTGCCGAATTCGCGGTAGAGCGTGCGGACGTTGCGCGAATCGGCATTCAGGCTAGAGGCCTGGAAGAACTGAATGGATGTAGCCGCAGCCATGAGGGCAACGAACATGAGCGTGACAAGCAGGGACAGCCTGCGGACGGGGCGATTCATCGAATCTTCACCACCTCTGTGAGCTGGGAATTTGACCCACTGGGATCGTCTGTTTCATCCGCCGCCTCGGGATCCTCATCAGCTTCTTCGATGGTGTCCAGGATTTCCTTGGGCGGCAGCGGGTCCGCGCTGGCAGGGCGCCGCGAGGCGTCCGACATCCGCAGCAAGAGGCCAATGATGATCCAGTTGGTGAGCAGAGCGGAACCACCTTGAGCCAAGAAGGGCATCGCCAAGCCGGTAAGCGGGATCAGGCGCGTCACGCCGCCCACCACAACGAAGCACTGGAGGGCAATGGTGAAGGACAATCCGGCGGCCAATAGCTTGCCGAAGCCATCACGCAAATGGATAGCGGTGCGGATGCCCCGAATCACGATGATGAGGTAGATGCCTAGGAGGGCAAGTAGCCCCGTCAGCCCGATTTCCTCGCCAAAGGAGGCCACGATGAAATCCGAGTTGGCGGCGAAGGAATTGGTGGGGTATCCGTCACCGAAGCCGGTGCCGAACAGGCCACCGGAGGCCATTCCGAACATCCCCTGGACCAGCTGGTAGGAGCCGTACTGAGCGTCATATACGTCAGGATCCAACGCGTGTAGCCACACGACGAATCGTGCCTGAATATGCGGGACCATCTGGACAATGGCGAAGATTCCCGCCGCGGCAAGGCCGCCGCCGATCACTAGCCACGAGACCCGTTCCGTTGCCACGTACAGCAACGCCACGAACATGCCGAAGAACAGGAGGGCGGTTCCGAAGTCCTTTTCAAAGGCCAACACACCCATGGAAAGGCCCCACGCAAGCAAGATAGGAAGAACGTGGCGCAATTTCGGGAACCGCAACCCGAGGAATTTGGGGCCAGCTAGCGAAAGATTGTCGCGTTCTTGAGCAAGATAGGCTGCGAAGAAGATGGCAAAGAAGATTTTCGCCAACTCGGCCGGCTGGAACGAGAACCCGGCGAGGTTGATCCAAATCCGAGCACCATACGCGGCCCTGCCCAGTCCGGGAATGAGGGGCAACAGCAGAAGAACGATGCCAGCACCAAGAGACATCCACATGTAGCCGCGCAGGATCCGGTGATTGCGCAGCGCAACAACGGTGAGCGTCATGAGAACAATGCTGAGCACAGTCAGTTGCAGCTGGCTCTTCACAGCGGCGCTTTCGTCAGCCACATCGATGCGATGGATCATCGCTAGGCCCAGCCCGTTCAGCAACAGTGCTGCGGGGAAAAGCAGAGGATCGGCGTAGGGCGCGACCCACCGAATGACCAGATGTGAGCCGAACACCAGCGCGGCGGCAGCGGCGGCAACGGTAACGAAATTGTCAGGCAGGCCGGAGCCTCCCGTACCGATGTGCACGAGGTAGTAGGCGAAAAGTCCGATACCAAGCGCCAGAATCAGCAGAAGCAGTTCTGGGATGCGCCCCTTACGAGCGGGGGCGGAGGCAACTACGCTCATTCCCCTCCTTCGCTCGGGCTAGGTGAGTTGTCCGGTTCCGAGGGAGATTCGGAGGGAGTGGACGGAGTAGGAGAGGGCTCGGGTGTGTCCGGGAGGAGTTCAAGATTGCCGACGACGGATTGCGCCTGTTCCAAACTCCCGCGAGTAATCGGAGTGTTCAAACGGTCTTGAGCAACCGGCTGAAGGTCCTTGACCTCGATGTTAGTAAGTTCGGCAACGTGTGACAGGTTCACCGGCCCAATGGATTGTGGGATGCCCTGATAGATGGCCACATGGCCATCCGATGTGTACACGTAATACTGCGTCTGGCTCCATCCGTAGCCCAGAAAAACGCCGCCACCCAGAAGGATGAGGACGGCGAAAACGGCGAAGATGCGTGCCACCAATCGTCTGGGCGGCTTCTCCTCCTCGTCATCCGCCTCATCCGGCGTATCCGTGTTGGCGGAGGCAGGCGATGAAAGCGAGGCGGCCGCGGCCGCGGCTGAGCTGCCTCCGCGCGTGGGGCGCGGCTTGCCCTGAGCGGCGGCACCAACCACGATGGGCTGTTGGCTCATCGGAATTTCGCCAGAATCGGCATCACTGACCACATCGGCCAGAACCGCCGTCACGTTATCGGGAGCCCCTGCGGCAAGCGCCAGTTCAATCAGGTGCTCACCACATGCGGAAAGATCGTGGTATTCCTCTAACGTGCGCTCGATCGTCTCTTTGGACACCACGCCAAACAGGCCGTCAGAGCACAAAAGCCACCGATCGCCAGAAACGGCTTCCCGGACGGATTCGTCCAGCTCTACATCATTTGGGGTATCCCCCAGCGCCTTCATGATGACATTGCGCTTGGGATGATTCTGGGCTTGTTCTGGGGTGATTTGCCCGTGATCTACAAGGTACTGAACCAATGTGTGATCGTGGGTGACCTGTGTGAGTTTGCCGCCACGCAACAGGTAGGCGCGCGAATCGCCAATATGCACCATCGCCAGCTTGTTTCCCGAACGCAAGATGGCGATGCAGGTTGTGCCCAAGCCGGCCAACTCAGGGTCAGCTTCAGAACGGTCCATGAGATCGTCATGGGCGTCCTCGATAGCCGAGCGCAGTACTGGAAGAAGATCGTCTGCACCGTGAACGTCGTCGTCGATCGAAGCTAAATGGCCCACGGTCACACTGGAGGCAACATCCCCGGCCGCGGCACCACCCATGCCGTCCGCTAGGACCAAAAGGTTGGGGGAAGCGTAACCGCTGTCCTGGTTGGACGAACGGATCAACCCCACATCGGAAATGGCCGCGAAATGCAGCTGAGTGCTCATGAACGAAGCTCCATGGTTGTCTTGCCCACCACGATCGGGACCCCCTCGCGAAGCTGTAGCGGAGCTGAAATCCGGCGCCCGGCCACGTACGTGCCGTTGGTGGAATCCAAATCCTCAACCCACCACTGGCCTCCATCGAGATACAGGCGGGCATGCCGTGACGAACTATAGGAATCATCCAAGACGAGAGCGCTATCGGGCGATCGCCCAATCACTAAAGGCGCGCCACTGAGTGGAATCGTTGTTCCGGCAAGCGGCCCAGCTGTGACCGCCAATATGGGTGTGCGCCGGGGAGCTGCCTGCGGGGGAGGTGCCGGGTTCGGAGCATGATTCGGCTCGCGAGCGGGCTTTCTGGCGGGCTTGCGCTCGCGAATCGTGGTGCCGTACACGTCCTTGCGGAGTGTGAGAACAAGGGCCGCGATGAACAGCCACAGAAGAATGAGGAACGCGAAGCGGAGGAGGGTAATCGCGAGGGTAGTCATGCGCTCTCCGGGGTGTTCCAGAACATGATGTGTGTGCGTCCGATGGTTAGGGTGTTGCCGTCCACGAGCGTTGCAGCGTTGATCTTGTGGCCTTCCACGAACGTGCCGTTGGTGGATCCAAGATCCGTAGCAATCACACCCTGCGCGGTCACGCGAAGTTCCAGATGATGGCGCGAGGCACCCGTATCATCCACGGTGATGTCACAGTCCGAGCCGCGGCCAATCACTGTCACTGCCCCCGTGAGGAGATAGCGTTTGATGCCGATCTCAATGATCGGGTGTTCAGCCGATGCTGCGTTTGACGTTGCGGGCGCAACGGCGCCGCGTCTGGTTGAAGCCTCCACTTTAACCGTCCCTACCTTAAGTTCGGGGTTCTTGGTGAACTTCATGCGAATCGGGCCGAGGAACGCGTAATCCTGCTCCGTTGCGTAATCCGTCACAGTTTGCGTGAATTCCTCGATCAAGGCATCTTCACCCCACTCCACGACGCTCTCGTGGTCCGCTGGGCTGAGGGAGATCTTGAAGTAATTTGGGCTCACCGTGCGTTCGCGGCTCATCGTGGCGGCGTGCTCATCCAGAGCCTTCTTGAGCGCCGAAGCTATCTCAATCGGCTTGAGTTCCGAGCGGAACCGCGAGAAAGCGTTGGCAACAGCGTTGCCCATGCCCTTCTCCAGCTTGTCGAACGCGCCCATGACACCTCTTTCATCTTCTGCCTCGCACAAACGTAGGCAATTGCGTGTCGAGCCTACCCAATTACCTTACGATGTTCGGGCCTATTGTGGTATCCGAACGTGGCCAGTTCCGCAGGATTGTTGATGGCTGTGGGGCCGTGGCGCCGTGCCCGTGGCCGATCACACTCTGGTGGCCGGATGGGGTGGGATGCCGGAGGATGCCGGGGGACGGTGGCGGCTCGCCTTGCACGCGTGCGCGCCGCGACCGCCGTTCAGGGATTGCGGTTGCGCTGGACACGGATGCGCCTAGCCATTAGGTCCCGGTAGGGTGGCGGGGCAAGGGTGCCGTGTAACCCCCACGAGAGCGCTTGATCATCACACCAATATGTAAGGTGAGCAACTCCTGACTTAGGTATTTGGTCTCAGATGAGAGCGGAATTGACAAGATATGCAAAGTTGAACGATTCAAGATTTGTTTGCCGATCAGGGCATCATTCGCTTGCGTTTTGTTTTAGGCTCTTCGAGGAAGGTTGAAAAGTGAACCACAGAATCCGAAAATGTGGGAAACTTGCGGCTCGGGGGCGCTTAACAAACCCGTGTTAAACCACCTCAGGGGGCACGCGGTGAGCTGCCGATTGCCTCTGACCATCATCGGGCTCCGCGTGAGAGTGGGGCTCCTTCTTAAAACGTGGAGAAGAAATGACAAAGACCGTTTATGGAGTGCTCTCCCGAGTATTCTCCGTTGTGCTCATCCTTGTGGGTGCCGCAGCAATTTTTGGTAGCAACTTCGCTCATAGCTACGTCACCGAGCAGCTGGAGCAAGAAAACCTGACCATGCCGAGCGAAGAGGGTGTGAACGCCCTTGAAGATCAGGAATCTCAGGACAAGCTTCGCCCCTACATCGATGAGCCGATGACAACCGGTAATCAGGCCGAAGCCTTCGCGAACAACTACATCTGGCAGCACATGATGGCCTCCTCGGATGGTAAGGGTTACCAGGAAGTTTCTGGCGAATTCAACGCCATGGCTGCTGAGCTCTCCGATGAGGAGAAGGCAACCAATGAAGAGTTCCAGGCGCTTGATGGCCTGCGCGATTCCCTCTTCATGGGTGACACCCTCCGCGGCATGCTGCTCAACGCCTACGGCTGGTGGCTAGTAGGCACCATCGCCCTCTGGGTTGGTATTGGAGCCATCGTTGTTGGCGTGATCCTCGCTGGTGTTGGCTTTGGCCCGCTCCGCGCAAAGAAGACCGAAGGCAAGGCAGCTGCTGTTGCCGCCGAATCCGGTTCCTCCAAGGAGTAGTCCCGGTTCGATTGGGACTGTTGCGGCTGTATGCCGCACGCAGGTTCTGAGCTGAACGATTGACGGTCCGCGGCCCTGATGGGGTGGCGGACCGTCGCGTTTTGCACCCGCTCCCGGATCGCCGGTGGCAATGAGGGTCCAGTCAGAGGCTGCTCGCGTTTAGAGACGTGGTGCACACCGCTTTGGCTTGGAAAACTGGCCCATGCACCGATAAGCTCTTTATGCGCTGACCGTTTAACGGTTGATGCACCACTTGCTCAAGTGGCGGAATAGGCAGACGCGCACGGTTCAGGTCCGTGTGCCCGAAAGGGCGTGGGGGTTCAACTCCCCCCTTGAGCACTAAGTTTTCGTTCATGTAGATTGATGATCGTCTTCTCGAAGGAGACGGCTAGGCCGAGAAGGAGGTTGACCATGTCGAATCGATTCGGTGGCAACTTCAGGCTAGTCGCGCATCCGCACAAAGCATCCAGCTAAAGGTCGCATAGGGCGAAGTCTGCCCTGAGGCCAATCGAAGTTAACTCGGCAATGTGGGCGGAGTCCCCGCACTTTCTGCCAGCCAACGCTGTTCCTTTGAAAGAGAAAAGATTGTTTTCCCTAAGTTCCCAAGAACTCTCCCTTTTTGTATCCGTTGAAGGATACTCAACTCCCCGGCAAGGGCGCGCCCGCCCACACCCGGCGAAGCTTGTGCGCCCTGGGGCGCCAACTGATCAGGTAGTAGCCACTAGGCAACGAGCACCCGAATCCTCAGGAGGGCCACATGAGTAAAAAGCGCGTGCGAGAGAGCATTCAGCGCCCTGTGCGTGTTGGGCCGCAGCCGAAGCGTTGGCCAAAGTTCCTGAGTGAGCTGGACGGTGAACCGGCGGAGGTGCCCAGTAAGCCGAAGGCGCTGCTGAAGTACATTTTCCGGGCCAACTGGAAGATCTTGGTGTTGTCCATTTCGCTTGCGGCACTGCATTTCGTGGCAATGGCGATGCTGCCGTGGGCAATCGGGCACCTTCTGGATTCGGGTATCGAAACCGGCCTGCACACGGGAATCCTCCCGTGGGTGTTCGTCACCATCGGGATCATCGCGGTGGCGGCGATTGGGAGCTTCAACGAACCGGTGGCCATTGGATTGTGGCTTCACGGCACGTGGGAGCCTGTGCGGTGGCTACTGCGCAAGGTGTCGCGCCGGCGCACGGACGTTTCTCAGAAGATGGCATCGGGGGACATCGTTGCTTCGGTCACCACGGACGGCGACAAGCTGGGCGCTATCGCTGCCTTCGTTCCTGACGCCGTTGGATCGGCCATCGCATTCGTGGTGGTGGCCGTGCTCATGCTCAACGTATCGGTTCCGCTTGGCCTGTTCGTGCTGATCGGAATGCCGCTTTTACTGTTCGGCATTTCGCGGATCATCAAGCCGCTTCAGGAAAAGATTGCGATCCAGCGTGAGGAGCAGGGAAACCTGACCAGCCTCGCCTCGGACGCCGTTGTTGGCCTGCGCGTGCTCCGCGGCGTTGGCGGCGAAGATGTGTATAACGAGAAGTACATCGAGCAATCCACCGTTGTTCAGGAGGCCGGAATCCGGGCGGCAAAGTACCGCGCCCTGCTCAACGCCATCCAGACGGCTGGGCCGGCGTTCTTCACTGCGATCGTTGTGGGTGGGGGCCTGTACCTGACGTTCAACGGTTCCATGAGCCCCGGCCAGCTGTTCTCCTTCTACGGTTACACCGTGTTCCTGTCCATGCCGATCGGCGCCATTTCGCAAACGATCCAAATGGGCACGCGCGCGTGGGTAGGCGCGAAGAAGATTGGTCGCGTGATTGCCGCGGAGCCGTTGGTTAACGACGACGGTGTGGTCCCGGACCATGCCCCGCGTGACTGGGCCCGTACCGCGTTGACGGACGCGCAAAGCGGCGTGCGCATCGAACCCGGCAAGATCACTGCGTTGGTTGCCGGTTCCCCGCTGGAAACATCGGGCATCGGCGCGCGGCTTGCCCGCGTGGATGATGCCAACACCACGCTGGCTGACGATGTGGATCTCCGGGCATACCCGATCCGCGAGGTCCGCAAGCACATCGTGTTGTCTGGATCGGTGGCCGAGCTGTTCACGGGAAGCCTGCGTTCGGGCCTCTTGGGGCCGGACGCTCCCGAGGTTGCTCCACGGAGCATCTATGAGCAGGTCAAGGATATCCAGCAGCCGGGTGGCGAGGGCCGCGCACTGTTCGAGAAGGAAGTGGTGGAGGGGATCAGCGCAGAAGATCAGCGCCTGATCGATTCGTTGGCCGCTTCCGATGCGGCAGATGTGCTGACATCGGTGGAGGGTGGCTTGGACGGTCAGATCGCCGAACGTGGCCGCTCACTTTCCGGAGGTCAGCGCCAGCGCGTCGCTCTTGCGAGGGTCCTGACTCAGGATCCCGATATCGCAGTGCTGATCGAGCCAACAAGTGCCGTAGATTCCCACACGGAATCACGGATCGCCAATCATCTGGCGCGTGTGCGCCGCGGCAAAACAACCGTGATTGTCACGGCATCGCCACTGGTGTTGGACCGGTGCGATGAGATTGTGCTGGTAGAGGGCGGCCGCGAGGCAGCCCGCGGAAGCCACAGTGAGCTTCTGGACAACCCGGACTACTACAACGTGGTCCACCGAGGCGTAGGGGAGGAAAGCAAATGACGCTTCCAACAGCGGACGGGCCCACAATTGTCCGTAAACTGATGGGCATCATGCGCCAGTTCAAGGGGCGCTTCGCCGTGGTGATCTTCCTCCAGCTGAGCGTGGCACTGCTGGGTATCGTCACTCCTTGGGTGATCGGCCAATCGATTGATGCCGTGGCGGCCGGAACCACGGCAGAACACATCCGCAACCTGGTGATCGTCCTTTTCGCCGTTGTAGCGATTCAAGGAATCATGGCGTATTTTGGCGAGTTTCAGGCGATGAAACTGGGCGAATACGTGTTCACCACGCTGCGCAACAGGGTTGTGTATGGGGTGACCCACCTGCCTCTGTCCGTCGTGGAAGCGGCGGGTACAGGCGATCTGCTGGGGCGCACCACCCACGATGTTGATCGGATCGCAGGGTTCGTCCAACGTGGAATCTCGCGCATCATCATCATTATCATGACGATCACCGTGACCATGTTGGCGGCCTTCTTCGTGGATCCGCGGGTGGGCTTCGTGGTGTTAGTGCCAGTTGTCCCCATCTACTTCATCGTGCGGTGGATGGTGCGGTGTGCCGTTCCCGCCTACCTCGCTGGTTCGGCTCTGTACGCCGGGTTGTCCGGCGTTGTGTCCGAGACGGTGGAGCAGCTGCGAACAGTCGATTCCATGAACCTTGGGCGCAACCGGCTGGGCCGGCTGGATACCCTCATGCGGGAGATGTGGCGAAACGAGCGCTACACGGCGTGGATTCGAGCGCTCTTCATGATCATGATGGTGATCGCCGTGTACTCGCCTATTCTCATCTCGGTGCTGTGGGGAGGCTTCCTTATGGGGCATGGGCTCACCACGATCGGTGCTGTGACTGCGGTGGCTCTGTACGCTCAACAGCTGCGCGGGCCTCTGAACGAACTGGGCTGGTGGATTGATGAGATCCAGTTCGCCTCCGCCTCCTTCTCCCGCATCTTTGGTGTGGAGATGCTGCGTGAGGATCTGGCGGACGATGAGCCCGCTGGTCCGCCCGAACATCCCGACGGCAAGGAGCTAGTGGTTGAGGAGGCAAGCTTCTCCTACCGCGATGGCATGGAGGTGCTGCATGCAGTGGACCTGGACGTTCGGCCAGGAGAAACGCTGGCGATCGTGGGTCCATCTGGGGCGGGCAAGTCCACGCTGGGACGCCTAGTTGCCGGCATCAATGCTCCCGGATCGGGATCGCTAGCGATCGGTGGCGCGGAGGTAACCCGGATTCCCGAGAAGGAACGCCACCATGCGGTATCACTCGTGACCCAGGAGCACCACGTGTTCGTGGGAACCGTTGCGGATAACCTGCGCTTTGCGCGGGAAGATGCAAGCGCAGAGGAGATCCGCGAGGCCCTGCTGGCCGTAGAGGCTAGCTGGGTGTTCGATCTGCCCGAGGGAGTAGATACCAAGGTGGGATCGGGCGGCAAGCAGTTGAGCCCGGCCGAGGCCCAGCAGATAGCGCTGGCACGCATCGTCCTTCTGGATCCCGGAATGCTCGTGCTAGATGAGGCAACATCCTTGCTTGATCCCACGGCGGCCCGGTCACTCGAGCTAGCTCTAGCCCACGTTCTGGAGGGCCGCACGGTCATATCGATCGCGCATCGGCTCTACACCGCCCACGATGCTGATCGTGTAGCAGTCATGATCGATGGTGATGTCGTGGAGCTGGGAAGCCACGATGAGCTGGTTGCCAGAGGCGGCGAATACGCCAAGCTGTGGGAACGTTGGCAGCAAGACTGACGCGCTCGCGGCGTTCGTTCGGACATGGGGCGACGACGACGGGTACTTCCGTACGTACGCGGGGTTCCGTCGTCGTCGAAAACCCTGAATAGGCATGGGGCATTTCTGGGGATAAGCCGGACGCTTCCTTACATCTGGCTGGTAGTGGCTGCTCGCT
The DNA here is from genome assembly GCF_052089425.1 of Ancrocorticia sp. Lineage (NCBI taxonomy): Bacteria > Bacillati > Actinomycetota > Actinomycetes > Actinomycetales > Actinomycetaceae > Ancrocorticia > Ancrocorticia sp. The sequence goes on from NZ_JBQCZW010000003.1 coordinate 31,862, forward strand.
AGCGGCTGATCACCAGCCTGTACGGTCAAACCGGGCGTAGGCTGGCCGGTGATGTCTGAACGCGGTCTGTCACAACGTCACACGCAGTACCGGGAACCGGCCGCTTCGCCGAGGTTCCTGCTGTTGGACTTTGCCCGATTCGTCGCTGCCTTCTCTGTTGTGATGTATCACTACACGTTACGAGACACGGGCCAGTGGCCCGAATCCACACGCCAGATGTTCCCCGATCTGTCCCTGATATCGTCATACGGCTATCTGGGCGTGCAGCTGTTCTTCATCGTCAGCGGGTTCGTCATCTTCATGTCCACTGAAGGCAAGACCGTCTCCAGCTTCATCGCCTCTCGTGTTGCGAGGATCTTTCCCGCCTACTGGTTGGCTGTGCTGGGTACGGCCTGCCTTCGAACGTGGCTTGCGCCGGAACTGGGCCAAGGCCCATCGTTCTCTCAGGTCCTCATCAACCTGACGATGTTTCAGGTACCGGCTGGGGTTCCACACGTGGATGCCGTGTACTGGACGCTCTGGGTGGAGCTCGTGTTCTATGTTCTCATCGCCGTTCTTATGGCATTGGGCGTGAAGGACCGGGGATACAAGGTATTTCTCTTCCTCTGGCCAGCGTTGATGCTCCTTGTTACGCAGTCGGAGAACCAGCATCTCATCGATGTGACGGGCGCGAAGTACAGCGCTTTCTTCGCGGTGGGTATGTGCCTGTACCTCATTCACAAGCGCGGTTCACAGGTGACGTTGTGGCTACTGCTGGCCGGGAATGTGGCGGTTGGAATCCGCAATACGCTGGAATTCACCGTGCCGTCGAACCCCGAAGACGGGCGCTTCGTTACCGATACCGGGGTGGCGATCGTGGTGAGCCTCATTATTCTTCTCATGATTGTCCTGACGCTGACGCCGCTCAAGCACAAGGGATACGCATGGATGGTTCGTGCAGGAGCACTCACCTATCCGTTGTATCTGACCCATCAGTATTGGGGATGGTGGGCCATCAGGAGCCTTGATCCGGTGCTCGGGACGTGGGCCACGCTTGTTGCGGCGATCGCGTTCAGTATCGCCATCGCCTACGCGATTGAGCGGTGGGTTGAACGGCCCGTCAGGCCACGAATGCGGCGGTTTGTCACGAGGGTGTTAGCTGGGAAATCCTGAGGCACAAACAGGTGCACATCGGTGATCAGGGACGGGGAGGGGCCAGAACTTCGTTGTTCTGACCCTTCCGGTACGGTGTGAGCGAATGGGAGGAGGATTGGCCATCCGTGAATGACCCTTCGCCTCACCATCGTAGAGAGCGCAGCACCCTCCGGCGTAGGTCCCTAGTCCTCAATCCAGTGTTGGAGCACATCGATGTAGCGCCGAGCGTCCGGATCCTCAAAGATATTGAAGATCACCAGATTGATCTGGTCTGAGCCATGGGAGTGTAGCCAGTTGTTGACCGTGGACAGTGCGATCTTCGTTGCTTCTTCGAACGGGAATCCGTTTTCTCCTGTGGACAGTGCGCAGAAGGACACCGTATGGATATCGCCCTTTTCCAGTGCGAGATCCAAGCAGGAGGTGTAGCAGGAAGCAAGTGCGGCACGATCTGCGTCAGTTACCGCTGCACCTTCGAGCCGTGGGCTGACGGTGTGCAGCACGTAATTCGCCGGCATACGGTAGGCGCGCGTGAGCTTTGCCCCGCCTACTTGATCGTCACGTCCTTGCTTTTCGCGGATGACCTTGCAATCGTCGCGCAGCCATGGGCCGGCCTGTGCGTGGATGAAGTTATCAATGCAGGGATGATCGGGATCCGTGCAACCCTGCAGGCTGGGCAGTGCGGCATTCACAACGGCATCGGCAACGAGTTCGCGCACGTCCCCGCGCCACATTGCCACGTTACGGGCCGATCCATAATCGGAGGTTGGCATCATTTCGGAGATGCGCATGAGGTTGTTGCCCGTTGTTCGGCCCAGAGCGGCCGAATTACGGTACAGCAGCACGTTGATGGCATCGAGCGCATCCTCGGAGATCTCATCGGCAGACAGGCCCATGAGGGTCAGCCGTAACGTGTCCTGAATATCGGACATGTCATAGAGCTCTTCAATCGAACTCACCTGGGCTGACCCGTTGGAAAGGTGACCTTCCGGTAGTCCCGCGAGCACGGCATTAAATAGTGCGTGATCGGAACGCGGATCCGGCTTGGGCCGATCAAACGGTTCGTCTAGGTGAATTGCCTCGCGATATGCGGACAATGGCAGCATGGCACATCTCCTTCGTACGGTTCGTATCAAATGTACAAGGACTTGGGCACGCGCGCATTGACGCTGGTCACCAAGGCCGCCTCCCATGATATCGAAGCATGCGGTGAATCTGGCACCGCCCCACAGATTGCGGCCGGCAAATGGTGGTGTGGGAGGGCACATGTAGGCTGGTGGGCATGACGCAATGGCTCTCAACAATCGAACTCGGCTCGCTTTTCGGAACCGATCCTTATGGTGTGCTGGCCGGGCTTGAACGGCTGAGGCTGGCGGAGGGGTCCCAGCCATCGGCCCTCGCCGAACGCCACGAGCTGGCGTCCCAGGGTGCTGGGGATACAGGTTCGCTCGAAACACTGTGGCACCCGGACGTGGTGGAATTGCTGCAGGGCACCGGACTGGAGCTGGCTGGCCAACCACAACGCTTTGTCACGAGCGCACTGTTCGATGAATCGGACTTTTTAGAGGCGGAATCGGGCGTTGAGGCGGACGATATGCCGGAAAAGCCAGTGGGCCGGCCTAGGGGAGGTTTTGACAGGGTGATCGCCACGGACGGGGCCTGCTCAGGGAATCCCGGCCCGGGGGGATGGGCGTGGGTGGAACAAACAACCGGCGCTCGCGATAGCGGAGGTGCTACCCGTACCACCAATAACGTTATGGAACTCACGGCCTTGGTTCAGGCGCTCGAATACGTGGGCCCTGAGTGTTCCCTGCTGATCCGCTGCGATTCCCAGTACGTCATCAACACGGTCACAAAATGGGCGCCGAACTGGCGCCGTAAGGGCTGGAAAAAGGCGGACGGCAAACCAGTGAAGAATCGCGAGTTGGTCGAAGAGCTGCTCACAGCCTATGAGGCCCGCACCGGCACCACAGAAGTGGAGTGGGTCAAGGGTCACGCGGGGGACGCCGCCAATGAGCTATGTGATTCGCTCGCGGTAGCGCAGTCACGAAAGTTTGCCGGTAGGAAGGGTTAACATTCACTCATGATTGAACATGCTCCGGTTGCAGAAAAAGTTCCCACCGAACGAAGCACTCACGGTGATGTTTACATCGATAACTACGAATGGTTTCGGGACAAGGCAAACCCGGAGCTGATCGAGCACCTTGAAGCAGAGAATGCGTGGACTCGCGAGCGGACCAGACACCTTGATCCCCTCCGGGACCAGATCGCCAGGGAGTTTTCGGAGCTGACCAAGCTCACGGACGTCAGCGTTCCGGTTCGCGAAGGAGATTGGTGGTACTACCGGCGCACATGGGAGGGTAAGGAATATCCTGCCGTGTATCGCCTGCGGGACGTGAATAACACTCGCCCGGACGTGGCCGCCCTGTCCGTGGTCCCCTCCGAGGAACTGGTATGGGATGGCAATAAGCTCAGCGCAGGCAAGGAGTTCTTCTCCACCTCGGGATTCGCTCCTTCTCCCAACGGGAGGCTCGGGGCACTGGGCCTTGATTTCTCCGGCGATGAACACTTCACCCTGAGAATCTTCGATATTCAGCAGCGCTCCATCATTGACGATGTGGTGGCTGGAATCGGATATGGAATCGCGTGGACGGCCGATTCCTCCGCCGTGGTGTACTCGCGGGTTGACGATGCGTGGCGTTCGTGGCAAATCTGGCTGCATCGGCTGGGAACGCCCAGCTCCGAGGATGTTCTGCTCTGTCAGGAAGATGACGATCGCTTTGATCTATGGCACGCCCCCTCGCGTGATGGGCGGTGGATCGTGGTGACTTCCGCGTCCCGTACTACCACCGAGGTGCGCCTGATCTCCACGGCACAGCCCGAATCTGAACCGATCGTGGTGGCCCACCGCACTGCGGGCGTGGAATACACGGTGGAGCCCGCAGGCGATCATCTCCTGATCATTCACAACGTCAACGTACCTGACTTCGAGTTAGCTGCCGCTCCGATCCGCACATCGCGTCCGGAGGAGTGGGTGACGCTTCTTGCGCCAGGCCCTCGTGAACGGATCGGTGAGGTGGATGCGTTCGGCACCTTCGCCGTCGTCGCCCTTCGATCAAACGGAGAAACCGAACTCCGGGTCCTACCCCGGGACGTGGAAGCGGCCAAGCCCGCCGCGGGCACCTCCTACGCTGAACCGCACGAGCGGAAGGTGTGGGGCGAACCGGTTCGCGTGCCGGCGCAAGAGCTTTCTACCACGGAGCTGTATCCGTGCCCGTACTGGGACTCCGCGGACATCGTGTACACCACGGAATCTCTCCTCACCCCTCCAACGCAGCGTTCCTACAACGTGGCAACGGGTGAGGAACGAACACTCAAAGTGCAGGAAGCTGTTGGCTACGATGCACATGAGTTCGTGGAGGAGGGAGTGTGGGTGACCGCGGCGGATGGCACGCAGATTCCCATGACGATCGCCTACAAGGCAGGTGCCCGCCCCGACGGGACGCACCCCGGATGGCTCTATGGCTACGGGTCCTACGAGGTGGCGAACGATCCGTACTTTTCCCCGCGCCACATCGCGATGCTGCGGCGCGGACTAGTGATTGGCTGGACCCATGTTCGCGGCGGCGGAGAAATGGGAAGGGCTTGGTACGATGAAGGTAAGCTCCTCACGAAGAAGAACACCTTCTCCGATTTTGTGGCGTGCGGGCAATGGCTCATCGATAACGGTTGGGTTGCCAGCGATCGCCTAGCAGGCGAAGGCAGATCGGCCGGCGGGTTGCTTATCGGAGCGGCCATCAATCAAGCCCCAGATCTTTTCCGCGCCGTCCACGCCGGCGTGCCGTTTGTGGATACGCTCACCACCATTCTCAATCCCGAGCTGCCGCTGACGGCCGGTGAATGGGAGGAATGGGGCAATCCGATCGAATCGGAAGCGGTATACGAGTACATCAAATCGTATTCGCCAGTGGAGAACGTTCGCCGCACCCAGTACCCGGCCATCTTGGCTACCACGTCGCTCAACGATATCCGGGTGTTCTACGTGGAGCCCACCAAATGGGTGCAGATCCTGCGTGAAAAGGCCACGAATGATCCAACCGCCCGCCCGATCCTCGAAAAGATCGAGATGGTGGCTGGGCACGCCGGCAAGAGCGGGCGCGAGGCACGCTGGCAGTCCCAAGCTTTCATCTTGGCGTGGCTCCTTGATCAGATCGGAGCCACGGAACTGATTGGTTAGGGCCGCCCCTAGATCTGCGCCTCGTGGGCCGCTGACCGCCAGGAGCCGAAGCGTTGGCGAATAGCCGCGCCAGATGGCACGATCCCACGGCGCTCCGTGTCCTTGATCCACTGCTGGTAGGCCTTGTAGCTGGGCGAAATCCCGTTCTTCGCGGACCACGTGGCGAAGGTGCGCAGCGCGCTGATGTAATCCTGATCGGAGAATTTGAGCCCGCCGCGCTTGCGGCCGGACTGCACGCGCATGCCCACTTTGGACAGGGCATCGTTCCAGTACCCGTTGAAGCGTTTGATGATGGTCTGAGAAGTGGGGGGCCACGCCAGTCGGCCACGTCCGGTTGTCAGGCCAAGCTCGCGCGCTAGGCGGGCGCGTTCGGAATCGTACTGCTTGGCCGTCAAGGTCAGGGTGGGATCGGCGTCAACTGCCGCGCGGCCCGCGGCGATCAACCCGAGGCTGGCCGGAATGAGATCGGCGTGCTTGTCCGCGTATTGGTCGATAACGGCCTCGCGGAGGTGATCCGGTAGATCGCCGGCATCGGCATGGTCAAGCTTGTTGACCGAGGCGAACAGTAACAGCAGGGCAGCCATGAGCGAATCTTCGGAGAACCGCTGGCTGGGCCCGGACGGGCCGGGTTCGGCCAAGAAGGACAGCAGATTGATCGCGGCCTTCGCGGAGGTTTCCGAAGCGTAGTCCAAGCCGATGTGGTAATCCTGATCGGCCTCTGGCCCGCACAGATCCGAAACGCACCGGATCGAAACAAACGGCATGTTCCACGTGTGGCAAACCTGAGCGGCTGCCGTAGATTCCATATCCGTGGTGAGAGCGCCGGGGAACTCCTCGCGCATCTTGCCCACGTTCGCCGCCGTGACGAACGAATCCGAGGACAGCATGAGCCCCCGGCGCAGTTCCGGCGGGCAGTTATCGATGAGGGATGTTGCTCCCGTAAAGAATTCTGGTTGGCCGGGGATTTGCCCGCGAGCGTAGTTGAATGCCGTCGCGTCCGCGGTTCCATAGGTGTAGGTAGTGCCGACGACGACGTCCCCCACCGCTACGTCCTTCGCCAGGCCACCTGCGGAGCCGGTTGAGATGACAAGTTTGGGCGTGAAGCGGGCCATGGCCCACCCCAGTGCGTTTGCCGTGGCAACCAGACCGATTCCTGTTCGCATCACCAAGATGTTGCCGCTTGTGGAGGCGGCAACCCATGCGTTGGCAATGGGGCAGGCCAGCTTTGCCGGCTTCGTGGCCAGAGCCGCTAGTTGTTCCAAGACGGGCTGGATCTCCTCGTCTTGTGCGGCAATCACAATCGCTCGAATGCGTGTCATTGTGCCATCACCTCTTCCCAGGTATCTTTCTTCGAAAGCATAGCGGCTACAGCGGATTGGGCGGCTTCGAGACTGTGGTTGGCTCCCCAGCCACATTGGACTTCATTGGCGGCTGGGACGGCCGTGGCATTGAGGATGTCCTCAAAGGTCCGGGCCACCAGTTCGATGGTTGCTGGCACGTCCGGGGTGGCTGCCATGAGAAGGTAGAAGCCCGTTTGGCAGCCCATTGGTGAGAAATCCACAACCTCATCGCTATGGTTGCGTGCGCATTCGGCGAAGGTGTGCTCGATCGAATGCACGGCGGGCATGTCAAGGTGTTCACTGTTGGGCTGGCAGAAGCGGATATCGTATTTCGTGAGCGTATCGCCGTGAGGCAGGACCTTGACATCAGCTACTCGCACATAAGGTGCTATGACTGCGCGATGATCGAGATTAAATGACTCAACGTTCATTGGTGGCATATGGTCCTCCTCTGGTTACCGGCGAGCTCGGAATACTCGCGGTACTCGATAACCAAGAAATCTTCTTCATTATGGCACATCTTTCTCAGGATCGCAGCGTGCTATAGAGTCCTAAGCCATACCGGTTCACCAGAAATTCCCAGCTTTTCTCCCGTTCAAATTGAGCTTGGCTTGGTTACATAATCTGTGTCAGGCAAACAAGCCACTGAATAATGTTTCTCAAACTCCTGTGTGTGGAACTCCTGTATGTGGGAAATCGGTGGCCGTTTACTTGGCAAGGGGATCTGGAGCCTTGGTGGTGCTCAACAGATCCCCACACAATGGAATAACCCCTCTGACCAATCGCCAACAGTCTGGCGCATCAGCAACGGTCCCTTCCCGGAGCTGAACTTGCGGTCAAGGAGCAGCTGGGCGGCAATGGGTGGATTGCCGCCCAGCTTATGTTCTGGAGGGCATTGAGTGTGTTGTGGCGGAGGAATTTGGCGTCGTCGTCGACAAAATAAGTCTGCGCTCGCGGTCAGCACGTAGGCGTGACGCTAGCGTTCCACTGCACAACGAGGGCACACGCCCCAATAGTGCACTTCCGCCTCATCGATATCGAACCCGTGATCATCGCTAGGCTCCAAGCAGGGGGCGTACCCCGCTGCGCAATCCACATCCTCGATATGCCCGCAATTGCGGCAGATCAGGTGATGGTGATTGGGGTTGTGGCTGAGTTCGTACAGCGCGGCGTATCCCGCAGGCTGAGTCTCCCGCAGGATTCCCTTTTCCGTCAGTGCATGGACGGTATCGTAAATGGCCTGCGTGGAAACCTTGCCAAGCTTCTTGACTACTTTCTCGTGGATCTCATCCACGCTGACATGCCCGTATCGCGAAACGACCCGCAGCGTTGCGAGCCGAGTACGCGTAACCTTCAGCCCGGCTTCGCGGAGCTGGTAAGCGAATGATGCGGCCATATAGTAATCCCATGCCTTATTGCGGCACCGATCAAGTTATATCCGGTGTTCGATGGCCGATTGGTGTTCCATTTTGGGCTTGAGAGAGCGGAGGGACTTGATGTTAGCGACGAAAGTCCCCGATAGCGGTGTGGTGAAGTTCCTCAATGTCTGGGAACGGCGATACAAGCGGACTAGGCTGGGTACATGCTCTTAGCCTTTTCAATTGCACCGCAAACAACAAACGATCCCGAAGGCTCGGTTGCCGAAGCCGTGTCCGCCGCCATCAAGGTGGTTCGCGAATCGGGACTGTCCTACGAGACCACCTCGATGTTCACCACGTTAGAAGGTGAGTGGGATGAGATCATGGCTGTCATCAAGAAGTGTGTGGATGCCGTTGAAGCATATTCGTCTCGCGTCTCCCTTGTCATGAAGGCGGATATCCGGCCCGGCTACACCGAGCAGATGACTGCAAAGGTGGATCGGGTTAACGCGATCCTAGAGAAGTAGCTGGGATGATTGTCTCGCCGGGTCAGCTACAGCCGGAATATGGTCAGCCCATGGAGCCCGCCGCGGCGGGAGACTCAGAACCTACGCCCGTCGGGGCTCAGGGACCTGAAAGCGTGTCCACTGGTGACAGTCATTCCGATGAGCTGGGACGGACCCTGAATGGGCGGCCTCTTTCCGTGCGCGATATGTTTCGCGTAGGAATTGGGCCATCCTCTTCGCACACCGTCGGGCCGATGCGGGCCGGGAATCATTTCGCCCGCAAACTGGCCTGTGTTGGGCGTGTGCCTTCCCGCGTAACGATCGAGCTCATGGGTTCCCTAGGGGCCACAGGGAAAGGGCACTCCACTGATCGTGCCGTCCTGCTCGGTTTGGGTGGTTTCCTGCCGGAATCAGTACCTGTTGCTGTTGTGGATACATACATGGAGAAGGTGGCCGAGGCTCGGGAGCTATCGATCCAAGGGGTGGGCGCCGTTCCCATCAATCTGGAGCGGGACGTCATGTTCCTTCCAGGAAAGATCTTGCCGTTTCACGTCAACGCGCTCACCATCACCGCGTTTGGTGAAGATGGAAACGCCATCGCTGCCGGAACGTACTACTCGACAGGTGGTGGGTTCGTTTCCGAGGAGATAGGGGAGCCGGAAGGCGAGTGTCGCGTCCGTCAATTGGATAGTTCCGAGCCGGAGGCAGCCGGGCCTGCACCCTACCCCTATACAACGGCGAAGGAACTGTTGAAGCTTTGTGAGCGCAACGGGCTTCGCCTATCCGAACTGGTCATGGCGAATGAAACTGCCGCTCTTCCAGCGGATGCCGTGGAATCCTACATGGATACGATCTGGCAAACGATGGATGAGTGCATCAAGGAGGGATGTCAGGCATCGGGCACCCTCCCGGGTATCCTGCGCGTCAAGCGGCGCGCGGGTGAATTGAACGCGCACCTGACACGGACGCGCGGGGATGACCCTCTGGCAGGCATGGACTGGGTGAACTTGTATGCGCTCGCGGTGAACGAAGAGAACGCCGCTGGCCACCGCGTTGTCACGGCGCCCACCAATGGTGCGGCAGGCGTGGTTCCCGCTGTGCTGGCCTACTATCTGCGTTTTGTGCCGGATGCTGGCGTTGAGGGTCAGCGGCAATTCCTCCTAGCGGCTGCGGCCATCGGAGGGCTCATCAGAAATAATGCGTCGATTGCTGGCGCGGAAGTAGGTTGCCAAGGTGAGGTGGGCGCCGCCAGCGCCATGGCTGCCGCGGGTCTTGCCGAAGCCATGGGCGGCAGCGTGCTGCAGGTGGAGAACGCGGCCGAGATTGCGATGGAGCACTCGCTCGGGCTCACGTGTGATCCCGTAGCTGGACTCGTACAGATCCCGTGCATTGAGCGGAATGCCATCGCGGCGGTCAAGGCCATTAACGCGGCACGTATGGCCCTGTGGGGAGATGGGCGCCATGCCGTTTCTTTCGATACCGTCATTGAGACCATGCGGCAAACGGGCAAGGACATGCTGTCCAAGTACAAGGAAACTTCCCAGGGTGGGCTAGCCGTTAACGTGGTGGAATGCTGACGTAGGCAGCAAGGCAGCAAGGCAGCAAGGCAGCGCGTAGGCGACACGCCCAAACGAAAACACGCCGCTCACTTCAGGCAGCTTCAGGGGGAGTCGAATCCACCCTCTCCTTCCTCTATCCACACTTGTGGATAAATGTGGGGACCGAATACACATCTGTGCACAAGTTTCATCCACAGGTGTGTATAACCTTCGTAGATTGCCTCGCGAAAATGTGTGGGAGGGGTGGGGGAGGATGGAAGTAGCCACCGAATCAGCGGTTGGTTGCCCGGGGCGTGTGCCTCCTCATGTGGATGTGTGAGTGCATAGCAGGGGGTGAATATGGGGCGGCGTGCACAACGTTCTCCACGAAGAAGCAGGGAGGTTCCACAAGCGGTAAATCACAACCGTGTTACTTGTCACCGCGAAACGCCGGAACACAATCTCTTGTGGTCATTCACTAGGGTTACCACTAGGTGTAGTGTCTATGCCGTGCCGCTTGATAGCGGTGAATAGCACGGAATGTTTCTGAGATCGGCGTGTTATCTCCTGTAGGGGACCTTTAGGACCCGCCGGAAGAAACACCAGAAGGGAGAGCTCTTCATGAGTATCACTGTTTACACCAAGCCCTCCTGCGTTCAGTGCAATGCGACCAAGCGAGCACTCGCGAAGGCCGGGTTGCAGTGGGAGGAAGTTGACCTCACAGTGGACGCGGATGCGCTCGAGACGGTTAAGGCTCTCGGCTATCAGCAGGCTCCTGTTGTTTTCGCAGATGGTGACCATTGGTCCGGCTTCCGGCCGGACAAGATCAAGGCACTGAGCGTTTCACAGAGTGCTGCAGTCTCTGCCTGAGGGTTTTGGCTCGTAGGTACAACTGCCAGGGCATACCTGATCACGTTGTACCTACGAGATACCGGCAGGATCTTTTTCGTTACGTAATCGAGGGTTGGATGGCGCAGATCGTCTACTTCTCATCAGCCACAAACAACACAAAGCGTTTTGTGGATAAGTTGGGGTTTCCGGCGCAGCGCATCCCGCTGCGTCCAAAAGAACCGCCGCTACACGTGGATGAAGAATACGTCCTGATTGTTCCCACATACGGGGGCGGAAATCAGCAGGGTGCCGTCCCCAAGCAAGTCATTAAGTTCCTCAACGATGAACACAACCGCTCATTGATCCGCGGAGTGATATCGGGAGGGAACACAAACTTTGGAGAGGCATACTGCCTTGCGGGGGACATCGTCTCTGCAAAGTGCCATGTGCCCCATATGTATAGGTTCGAGTTGCTCGGCACTGCGCAGGACGCGGAACGGGTACGTGAAGGGTTGGAGAAGTTTTGGCAGCAACCACGTTGACGGATACGGGCGAGGAACGCTACACGGATCCAAATCTGGATTATCACTCGCTAAACGCGCAGCTCAATCTGTACGATGCCAGCGGCAAGATTCAGTTTGACGCTGATCGTGAAGCCGCACGCCAGTACTTCTTGCAGCATGTCAACAAGAACACCGTGTACTTCCACGATCTTGAAGAAAAGCTCAGCTACCTTGTCGATGAAGGTTACTACGAGAGCCCAGTCCTCGAGCAGTACAGCTTCGATTTCATCAAGGCGCTGTTCAAGCAAGCCTACGGGCACAAGTTCCGCTTCCCCACCTTCTTGGGCGCGTTCAAGTACTACACGTCCTACACGCTGAAGACCTTCGATGGCACCCGGTATCTGGAACGGTACGAGGATCGCGTGTGCATGGTGGCGCTCTACCTTGCCCGCGGGGATGAAGCACTAGCGTCCTCGCTGGTGGAGGAGATCATCACCGGCCGTTTTCAGCCAGCCACGCCAACCTTCCTGAACGCAGGCAAGGCTGCCCGCGGCGAACTGGTCTCCTGCTTCCTGCTCCGCGTTGAGGACAACATGGAGTCCATTGCCCGAGGCATCAACTCGGCACTCCAGCTCTCCAAGCGTGGCGGCGGCGTTGCCCTGAACCTCTCCAATCTGCGCGAACAGGGCGCTCCCATCAAGAAGATTGAGAACCAATCGTCCGGAGTGAATCCCGTGATGAAGCTGCTGGAGGATTCCTTCTCCTACGCCAACCAGCTGGGTGCGCGTCAGGGCGCCGGCGCCGTGTATCTGCACGCCCATCACCCCGATATCTACCGCTTCCTCGATACGAAGCGAGAGAACGCGGATGAAAAGATTCGCATCAAGACGCTGTCTCTTGGCGTTGTGATTCCCGATATCACCTTCGAACTGGCGAAGAACAATGAGGATATGTACCTCTTCTCTCCCTACGATGTGGAGCGCGTGTACGGCGTGCCCTTCACGGAGATCAGCGTGAGCGAGAAGTACTACGAGATGGTGGCGGACAAGCGCATCAGCAAAACCAAGATCAACGCCCGCAACTTCTTCCAGACTCTCGCAGAGATCCAGTTTGAATCCGGATACCCCTACATCGTGTTCGAGGATACGGTGAATCGGGCCAATCCGATCAAGGGCAAAATCACGATGTCCAACCTGTGCTCGGAGATCCTTCAGGTGTCCGAGGCCTCGGAGCTCGGCCCCGATCTGGGCTACGAGCATGTGGGTAAGGATATTTCCTGCAACCTTGGCTCGATGAACATTGCGAAGTCCATGGACTCGCATGACTTGGGCAAGGCAGTGGAGACCGCCGTGCGCGCGCTGACGGCCGTATCCGATCTGACGGACATCCGCTCCGTCCCGTCCATCGAACGCGGCAACTCCATGTCTCATGCCATCGGGCTCGGACAGATGAACCTGCACGGATACTTGGGCCGCGAGCACATCCATTACGGATCGCCCGAGGCGCTGGACTTCACCAACATGTACTTCTACTCGGTTGTCTATCACGCAATCCGGGCCTCCATGACTATCGCTCAAGAGCGCGGCCAGCGCTTCGAGGGCTTCGAGGATTCCAAGTACGCAACCGGCGAGTTCTTTGATAAGTACATCGATCAGGCGTGGGAGCCAGAAACGGCGCGGGTGCGGGAGCTGTTCGCGGACACTCATATCCCCACGCAGGAGGACTGGCGCCAGCTTCGCGCTGACGTTGCCACCTACGGCATGTACAACCAGAACCTTCAGGCCGTCCCGCCAACTGGTTCGATCAGCTATATCAACAACTCCACGTCCTCCATCCACCCGATCGTGTCCAAGATTGAGATCCGCAAGGAAGGCAAGATCGGGCGTGTGTACTACCCGGCGCCCTACATGGACAATGACAACCTCGAATATTACGAGGATGCCTATGAAATCGGGCCCGAGAAGATCATCGACACCTACGCGGTAGCAACTCAGCACGTGGATCAGGGCCTGTCCCTCACGCTGTTCTACCCGGATACGGTAACAACGCGCGACGTCAACAAGAACTACATCTACGCGTGGCGCAAGGGCATCAAGACCATGTATTACATGCGGATTCGCCAGCAGGCTCTGCAGGGTACAGAGGTTGAGGGTTGCGTTTCCTGCATGCTCTGATGGTGCGTACTGCTCGAATCTGCGGATTCGCCAGTACAATCAGGGCATGACAGGAGGTCACCCGTGGTGAATCGTGTGTCCGGCCAGCGGACGTTGCGCCCAATGGCCGTTCAGCGCACCCTCATGGCAGCTGCCGTGGTGACCGCCTCGGCACTCGCGGCGTGCACCCCCACGAGTGATCCGAACCCAGACCCAAGCGCTTCAGAAACACCGGGCATGCCCGCCACCCCGGTGGTTGCCCCCGCGGGCACACCGGAGATTGACGGCTACACCTTGGTGTTTGCCAAGAAATATTCGGAGTCCGAGGGGCCGGGCGCCGAAATTTCTGGCGATTCGGCGGGTGCGATTGGTAGGAACGACGACGACGGAGCGCGCGGCTCCGAGACGGACACCTCCGATTCGGACGGTGCCGGTACGAGCAGCCCAACCACTCCGAAGAGTCCTGATGATGACGCCACCGATTCATCACAACCAACCGAAAGTTCTTCGGAGAAGCCCAGCGATTCACCCACTCCAGACAGCGCGGGGATGCATGAACAGGGTCGCATTGACGGGGCCGTTCTGGCCGGCGATTATCTGCTTGCCTACGCTAACGATGAGGACGGTACCTCCCATCAGGTCACTGCCTATGATGTCCTGGATGGGGATCGTGAGTGGAGCAGAGTAGATCCTGGCTGGCTCGATTGCAGCGCGGGTGAACTGGTGATCTGTACCAGTTCCGAATACTCCGGCGGCACGTGGACGGATACGGATGCCTTTGTGTTCGATCACAGCACGGGTAATCTTCAATCCTTTGACGTGGGAGCTAGCGGCACCTTCTCTTACGTGGGAACCTCAGATCAGGTGGCTTACTTCCTCACATGGGATGGCACGCATGCCGTCCACATGACAGGCTTTGATTCCACTGGCGTTCCGGTGATCGATAAGAACCTGCGCGCGTCAATTCCCGCGCCCACTGCCGTCACGGCGATTGACGCGTGGATGGCTGGTGGCCGCGCCTTCATCTCAATTCCGGGCTCCGATCCGGGCATCTACGTTGCCAATGCGAATGCGTTTGCCAACTATGCACTCGCCACTCCCTGTATCTTTGCCACCGATGGCATGGCCTGCACCGATCAAAGCGCCGCCAACTCCTTGACAGCGGTTGATAGCGTTGGCCGCGAACAATGGACACATTCGTTGGACGGTGCAGAGTTTCTGGAATCAGGTGAGTTTAGCGGCAGCTTGGATCAGCTTGAGGAGCAACTCCTTCCCGCAGAAGGGAGCGCCTCGGAGCCGCAAAGCACGCCGAATCCTAGCGGCACCGCCGCACAAAACACGGACCCGATGGTGGCACGCTATCTTGTCCCCGCTTCCGACCACCTCGAAACGATTGATCGGACCGGAGCCACTCTAGACTTGGGGGCGCGCGGGACCGTGAATATCGGAGATGCAGAGCCTCAGGCCATTGACCTTTCACACGAGCATTCCATCGTGACCGTTGCACAGCTGGGGGAGCCGGTGGGCGAAGCCTCGACACCCCGAGTCGTCTCCACAATTCTGATGGGCGGCGATGGCACCGTACTTTCACGGCTGCCGGATTCGCGCATGGGTGAGCTCTCCGATGAGCTTCTTGGCGGAACAGAAATCTTGGCGCACTCATTCCAGTGGCAAGACGGCTTGCTTGTGTTCACCGATGACACCACGGGAATCGTGGCCGTGTACCGGGCCGCTCCGTAGGGTGGGCGCGGACGCTCCACGAGGCGCATGCTTAGCCCGTCAAAGCGGGGCTGCGCGTTCACCCGTTCGCGTTGACACCTTTAGGATGGACACATGGATTCGGTGCGAATTGACGTGTGGCTGTGGAGCGTACGCCAGTGCAAGACGCGTTCATTGGCCACGGGAGAGTGCAAGGCCGGGCATGTGCGGATCAATGACGAACCCGTCAAACCGGCTAGTCCAGTGAAGGTTGGCGATGAGGTCCGCTACCGGGTTCAGGGATTTGACCGCATTCTTCGCGTGACCAAGCTGTTGAAGAAGCGCGTGGGGGCACCGGTTGCTGCTACGTGCTACGAGGATCTGACGCCCGAGCGCCCGCGCGTCAACCTACCGCCTGTGATGCGCAGAGAGCCGGGAACTGGGCGCCCCACCAAGAAGGAGCGGCGCGAACTGGATCGGCTGCTCGGCTACGATCCCAACTTCGGCCATCGCGAGGACTGAGGTGGTTTTCGTGGAGGCCTAGTCCGCGTGGCTGGCCCCTTGCACGAGGTCGAGTGCTCGCTCACTGTCCAGAATCTTCATGTAGTCGATTGGGTTGAGGCCGCAGGCCTCTACGTAATCGGTGAGCTGAGTGCGGGTCACGCTCAACAGCTCATCCGCGTTCCACGGCTTGGCAATGTAGCGATCCAGCTGCGCCTTGTTGATAGCCCGCACGGTGTCCTCTAAATCTGCCTGCCCAGTCACAAGCACCTTGCGTGTCAGGGTGGTGTGAGGCATGCGCGCCATCTCCACGAGGAAGTCAACGCCAGTGGTGCCAGGTAGGCGATGGTCACACAACGCAAGTGCGAGGCGATCTCCATCGGTCTGAATCTCTCGGATAACCTCCCACGCATCCTCAACATCCTCTGCGGGTTCGATCCGCGCAGTAGGCATGAAGGCGGACAGGTCATGCATGAGGGCATCGCGAACCTCTGGTTCGTCCTCGAGAACTAGGATGGCTAACTTCACTGTGTCTCCTTGGGTTGAGTGGCAGGAAGATCGATGGTGACTTTGGTACCCGTATCTTCTTTCGTTTGGGAGCTGACCCGCATGGTCCCGTGATGCTTCCCCACGATCGAGAGAGAAATCCCCATGCCAATTCCCATACCGAATCGTACTTGACCGGATTTGGTGGTGAAGCGTGGTTCAAAGATGTGCTCCAAAACGTCTGGCGGGATACCGGGGCCACTGTCGATGATCCTGACACGGACCCACCCCTCGTGGGGCGAGGACGTCTGAATCGTGATCTCGGGATTGGCGGTATCAGTTAACGCATCGCAGGCGTTGGACAACACGTTGGTCCACACCTGAGCGAGTTGGCCCGAATGGCACTCAAGCGTGGGAACGTCACCATAATCGCGGGTCACCGTGATGTCACGGAGTTTATGTGAGAGGAGGCGAACCGCGTCATCAATGTTTTCGTGGAGGTTCACTCCCATAATCGGATCACCATCGGGCCGCGCATAGGAACGCAGAGAGGCCACGAGGCCAGTGATCTTCTTGGAGGCCGAGCGCAGGTTGCGCAGGTGGGTGCCGATGGAAGCCGCGTTCTCCACCTCGTCCCGGCCAATGCCGGAACGCCGGACAAGTGTGCGCGCAAGATCCACATCCTGAATTCCTACAAGCACCAACTGCTGAGCGAGAACGGGATCGCCGATTGCCGCCGTCATCTCCTTCCTGAGAGCCCGCTCCTCGCGGGTGGAAAGCGAGGTTGCCTCAATGGCGTTCTCGATGGTGCTGGTGGCCTGATGCGCCCAGTCCTTGTCAGGTACAGAACCGAGCAGCGTCATGACATCCGTGTACAGGTATTCGGCCAAGCGATCGATTGCCGCCAAAGGGTTGTTGAGTTCGTGGGCAATGCCGGCCGCAAGCGAGCCGAGCGAGACGAGGCGTTCCTGGGCAACAAGTTCGGTGCGCGCCTCTTCCAGATTGGTCAGCGCGGTGGCGAGTTCCGAGCGTTCTTTGGCTAGATCCGCGGAGAGCCGGGCATGCTCGAGGTGGAGTTCTTCCGCGCGCCGCAGGCGCATGTCCAGTGATCTGACGATCAACGTGGTGGCGAGCAGGGAAATGGTGGGCCGCTCATCGATCACCTTCTTCAGTTGATCGAACGTGATTTGTACGCAGGTGATATCGGTGGTTGTGCGGGCGGTGTTCTGGGCGTTGCCACCCTCCGTCATGGACATGAGGCCGATCAAACGGCCCGTGGATCCCTCATGCATCACCACCGTGCCAGCGCTTGATTCCTGCACCAGAGCCACCCTGCCCTTCAGGACCAGCGTCACGTGAGCCACGGGTTCTCCCCGAACCGTCAGCGTGGTGCCTGCGGGAAGGGTGAGACGTGGCTGTGGGCCGAGTGAATCGTCCACGCCAGCAACGATCTGCTGAACGATTTCCTTGCTTTTGACGGATGTGTCAAAAATGCCCAGATGTGGATTAGTAGCCACGGCACCTCCCTGTGTTGACACCTAGTCTCTCAGGTTCACACGCTGAGGTGCACATTTGAGCCGATTTAATCGCCCGCTGCCTTGATCGAAACCTTCCACATCACCCATTCGAGAGGGCCGCGCGTAAAGAAGTGTTTCCATACGAAGGCAAGGATGACGGTCAGGAGAATCAGCGAAAGTAATGGTCCCCAGCTGTCCCCGCCTACCCATTCCGGGTGGAAAGCAACGAGCACGACGTGGAAGGAATAGGCGGTCAGGGAGATAGAGCCAACTGCCGCCAGAGGATAGAGCACGTTGGATGCAAGGCGCCCCCCAAGTAAGCACAGCCCAAGGGTGGCAATGGCGAAGCCGCCCGATCCTATTGCCTCGAACGGCGTGTTTGTATGCGGTTCGGCAACAACCCACGCCTCAGCAGCTGGGGCCTTAGAGCCTTCCCACTGGAAGGGAGCGGGTTCGCTCCAGTCCTCAATGGAAGATGAGCCGCCGTCGTCGTCAAAAATCACCGAACTCGATGAGGAATCTGAGTAATCGGAATACATGTCAGCATCCTCGGGAGTGACGAGCGCGGTGGTGAGGAGCGCGCTGGCGCCGTATCCAACTAGGGCGAGTGCGCAGCCGGTGCCCAGCAGCCACGTGCGGACCCGGCGCGCCGTGATGTCGAGGCGGCCGATGCCCATTCCGGCAATCACGTAGGCCATGTAGGTCAGCCCCGGGTACGTGTCGGTCACGAACGTATCGATGACGAAGCTGTTGGCATCGCCCGAGGGCCACAGGTACAGGCCGTCCATGACCCAGGTGATGATCGGCAGCAGCGTGGGCCCAACGATCGCCCACACGCCCGCGATGATGAACAGTGGCTTCGCGCCGAGCTTTGCGAAAGGCAGCGCCGCCACGAACCATGCCGCGTAGAACCCCAGAATGATCGCGATCGGTGTGCCGAGGACGGAAAGAAGGCCCGCGACCACCAGAAGGACCGCTGCGCGCGCGAAGATTCGAAGGCGGGCCCGGCGCATGTCCTCGCCTGCATATGGCACGTTTCGGCCCGTCAGGATCGATATCGAGAGGCCTGCGAGCACTGCGAAGAGGATGGACGAGCGGCCGTCCGGGAGCGCCAGAAGGATGCCCTCGATCCCTTGTGCGCCATCGTGATTTGGGCCCACGTGCGCATAAAACATCCCGAAGATCGCCAGCGCCCGCGCGATATCCACGCCTCCGATGCGGCCGCGGTAGCGGGGTGTGGTGGGGCTGTCCGGTCCTTGTGTCATAGAGGCCAACGTAGAGGACGGCGGCGGGTGGCCGCTAGGCGTGATCGGTCAGTGGGCGGCGGGGCGTTCCGGTGTTCGCGCCGTCAGGGGGATCGCGCGTACTCGCGGTTCTGAGTAGTCGTGTTCGCCTGTTCCCGGGTACTCGGGTACTCGGGTACTCGCGTTCCCACGTTCCAAAGTTCGCGGCTCAATTCGCGGCGGACTTCACGGTGGTGCGTCTACTCGGATCGTGCGGGAGGTGAGAGAATGGACGAACCTGCGACTAAGGAGAATGATGACGCCCCCAAAGCTCAAGCTTGTTGATCGAGTTCAGGCCATCAACTGGAATCGTTTGGACGATGATAAGGATCTTGAGGTCTGGGACCGGCTGACCGGCAACTTCTGGCTTCCTGAGAAGATCCCGCTTTCCAACGATATCCAGTCATGGAACACGTTGAAGCCGCACGAGCAGGAGATGACCACCCGCGTGTTCACCGGGCTCACACTGCTGGACACCGTGCAGGGGACTGTAGGCGCCGTCTCGCTCATCCCAGATGCCGTGACGCCGCACGAGGAAGCCGTGTACACGAACATCGCGTTCATGGAGTCAGTGCACGCGAAGTCTTACTCCTCCATCTTCTCCACGCTGATCTCCACCGAGGAGATCGATAAGACCTTCCGTTGGTCCGAGGAAAACGAGTTCCTTCAGACCAAGGCGGAGATCGTGCTGGACTACTACCGTGGCGATGATCCCGAAAAGCGCAAGGTTGCCTCCACTATGCTGGAGTCCTTCCTCTTCTACTCGGGCTTCTACGCGCCCATGTACTGGTCCGCCCACGCCAAGCTGACGAACACTGCGGATCTCATCCGCCTCATCATCCGCGACGAGGCCGTCCACGGCTACTACATCGGCTACAAGTACCAGCTTGCCGTGGCCAAGGCATCGCCGGAGCGCCGCGCTGAGCTTCAGGACTACACCTACTCTCTGCTCATGGACCTCTATGACAACGAGGAGGGTTACACCGAATCGCTCTACGACGGCATGGGACTGACCGAGGATGTCAAGATGTTCCTGCGTTACAACGCCAACAAGGCTCTGATGAACCTTGGCTATGAGGCGTTGTTCGGGCCGGATCAGACAGCAGTGAACCCGGCGATTCTGGCCGCGCTTTCCCCCAACGCCGATGAGAATCACGATTTCTTCTCCGGGTCCGGATCCTCGTACGTCATCGGCACGGCCGAGGCCACCACCGATGACGATTGGGCTTTTTAGGACGACGGCGGCGGCCTCTCTCGCGGGAGGGGTTCTTACATAGACGAACTCGGAGGGGTTTTGGGGTTCGGGCTGTAACCGCGTCGGTGTGATCGCAGCGCCGGGGCGGTTTGGTGGCCTGTGTTCAAGGTAGATATATTTCGCATAAAGCTTGGATTGTTTCAACCATAGCGATACAATTCAAGTGTGAAATCGGATGAGGCTCTTCGAAAGCTCGCTGATGTTACAGCCTCGCAATGGGGCATGGTGACAACGGCGCAAGCCAGTGCGCTTGGAGTCACCCGCCTGAATCTGTCGCGACTGAGTGAATCCGGACATCTGGAGCGGCTTGCGAACGGTGTGTACCGGGATGCGGGTGCGCCAGGCGATGAGTTTGAAGACCTTCGAGCCGCCTGGCTCAGCACCGAACCGAAGCTTCTGGCGGAAGATCGGCTCAGGAATCTGTCGGATGGTGTTGTCGTTGCGAGTTCGTCAGCAGCCCTGCTTCATGGCATCGGAGACCTGTGGGCGAGCCGCCATGAGTTTGTCTCCGCTAAGCGCCGTCAAACTCAACGAGTTGAGATTCGATACCGGCTGCGCCGCCTTGAAGACAGGGATATCACTCTGGTTGAGGGAATCCCGGCGATGACACTCGAACGGACTCTGGCCGATCTGCTCGAGGATGTTGGGGATCTCAGCCTTGTCGCCGATGCTCTGGGTGCGGCGGTGAAGAAGCAGTCTCTGGATTTCAAGCGCCTGCGAGAACTGTTTAGTCCGCTGGCCGAGCGCCATGGCTTCAGGCGGCATGACGGTATTGCAGTACTGGACCGACTCCTTGAAGTTGCAGGGCTGGATCTTGATGCCGTTGCACGCAGGATCTCGGGTTATCCAGCGCTAGGCTCGAGAGTTTTCGCTAGCTATCTGAAGCATGCGATGCCGAAGATTGACGTGTCAGTCCTGAAATCGCAGATACCAAGTCTCGAGTCGCTTACGTCGGAAGTATCGGATCTGAGTGGGCAGGCATTCCGCGATGCACTACTGCCTCAACTCGGGGAGATTGTTTCAAAGATCGTGGCTGACAGTGCTGCACCTAGTTTCGGTAAAGCTACTGAAGAACTAATAAACACGCCTGCTCTCACGAACCTCTCGCAGCAGTGGGCTAAGGCCTTGGCCAATTCTTTTGGCTCCGCAGTCGCGCGCGACGCGGTCCCTATCGAACGCAACGCGGTCCCTATTGCAAGTGAGGCGGACGATGATGATCAAGCCTGAGCCATATCCAACGGCTCGCGGCGTCGAGGACGCGATCAAGCAAGCTGCAAAGTCGGCCGCGAAGGCTGACTCCTCTCTTGACACGAACAAACGTATTCAGTTGGAGTACTTCAATCGTTTCCTGAGCCGTATCTTCTCAGAAGGAGAGTCTTCAGAGTGGGTGCTTAAAGGAGGCGCGAGCATCCTTGCTCGCATTCCGTCCACACGTTCCACTCGAGACATCGACCTTTACCGTCAAGGTTTCGGTATCGACAGGGCGCTAGAGGATCTGAAGCGGCTGGCTTCGATTGACTTAGGTGATCACTTCCGCTTCGAATATGTGAGCCATGAACCAGCAAGCGCAGCTAATGCCCAACCCTATACGGCCGGGTATCGAGTTTCTTTCGATACCTATATCGGAGCCACTAAGAAGAGTACCGTGCGGATCGACCTCGTGATCGGCGCAGATGTGACGGATGAGATCCAGACATCCGTTCCCACGACGGCTCTCGACCTTCCTAGACTCATCAGCAATCCATACCGTCTATACCCGGTGGTTGATCAAATAGCCGACAAGGTGTGCGCCACGATGGCTGAGTATGACGGACGTCCCTCCAGTCGTGAAAAGGACCTGGTCGATATCGTTATCTTCGCCGTTACGCAGGATATTGATGGCACGGCCCTGAATCTTGCAATCAACACGGAACGTAATCGCCGCAAGATGGAACCTTTTGAGCGGTTCGTGGTCCCGACAAATTGGGGCTCCGGCTACGAAAAGCTGAGCAGGTCAGTGCCCCACTGCTCCGGGTATCAAACTGTTGGGGCGGCCGCAGGACTCGCCGCCCGGCTAATCGAACCCGCTCTAAACCATGAATCTGAAGGAAAGACGTGGTCGAAGGATCTGCTGCAATGGCACTGATTGTTGTGGGTGCCCCTCTTTGAGTTCCCATGCTGCCAACGTGGTCTAGCGATTAGGCTGAAAAATGTGCAGCCAGTCGATGAGATTATGCCGACCTACCGCTGCTTGCTCACCTTTGCGAGCTCTGCGACGGCGTGGCTCAATCACAGCTAACCCGAAGTTTCAGCACTGTATATGGAGCCGGGCCCCGAATATATATGGCTCCGGCTATATGCAGTTTGAGTGCAGCTTTGGGAGTTCTGTCTGAGAATGTTCTGCAGCTCTGGCACCGTATGCGCCGTCAGGCGTTGATATCCGCATAGCACCTGCCTCATGTGGACACGAAACATCAACACTTCCCGGTCCGCATTAGCCCGACAATCAATGTGGATATCTTTATCTGGGTAGCGAAAGTGTGTGTAAGAATCTGGCTTCAGGGTAATTCTCATTAAGTACACGAAACTTAGGTAGTATTGTGTACATAAATACATCGGGGGTCCTCGTTGATGCGCGTGCAAGTCCACGAATCGGCGCTGAAGCGCGGGTTGAGCGTAGATGAAGTGATCCACATGTGGAGTAGCGGTGTTGATGAAACTATCATCGACGATGACGAGCCACCACGGTACATGCGCCTCACGTTCGACAATGCCGGTAGGCCGTGGGAGCTAGCCGCATTGCGCTTCGGAAACGGCGCTAGGTTCCTCGTGATTCACGCGATGCCGGCTCGCAAATCAGTGGTATTAAAGATGCAGAGGAGGGCGAGATGAGTGATGAGACTGTGAGGCCGGTCAACGGTTCGTATGGAACGATCGGTGGCGTAGAAATCACCGAGGAAGTGATCGCACGCCTTGTAAAGAACGCCGAAGAGGGATTTCCCGGTGCAACTTTCCGATCTCCAGGTAGGCCGACCCGTGCGGATGAGCCGACGCGCGCTGTGACGGTTCGGTTGACTGAATCAGAGCTTTCGGCCGTGATGGACCGGGCAGAGCGAGAGCACCGAACCCGTTCTGACGCCATTCGCGCGGCACTCAAGGAATGGGCCGATGCGTCAGCTTGAGCACGAGCACCCAATATGTAGTTATGCGGTAAGACTCGATCGAGTGCAGTGGGAGGCCCTGACCAGCGATGACCGAAAATGAAATGATCTCGGCTATTCAGAACGCACGGTCGGCGGCGGGTCTGTCCCAAGATGCGCTTGCCGATGCAACGGGCATTTCTCAGGCAACGTTGAGTCGCATCCTGAACGGCGAGCGAATTGCCAAGCTGCCCGAAATTATCCTCATCGCCGAAGCGACGGCCTGTACGGTTGCACAGCTTACGGGCAGCGCAGTAGCTGAGCGTATGGAGTGCGCGGCCCGTGCGGCTAACGGGTCAAGCACGGTTCCCATGCGGCAGCAGTTACTGCACTTCATGGAATTGGATGCGTACCTCGACGATCAAGCAATCCCGGCACGCTGATGGCATCGAAAGTAGAGCGTGAGGCTGGTTTTATCGATCAGGACACGTGGACCGAATGGATGCAGGTCAGCACGCCGTAAACGGCAACATCATACGGTTCGCGCGCCAAGCCATAGTGTGGGCTTTCCTCATCCTTCTTTAACAGGCGACGTGTATCTAAACTTCGGGCCTGTTTTGAAGAAAGAAAGTGATGATGAGACCTCACATTTTTGAATGAGATCGGCGTAGGGCCAAGCTTTCGCGACCGCTGCTGCCTTCTAGCATCGCCGGCAATGTGTTCGCGATGCAAAAAGATCGGGTGCTGAGAGCCCTGATGAGTTTCGCTGTTCTGTCCACGCTTTGCCTCGCACTGTTAGAGTACGGGGAAATCTGAAGAAGCTAACACCTAAGAGATTGGCTGCGAGGTTGTAGATCATGGCGCGCCGCGAGACGCTGGTTGAGGGACAAACCCCTGACTTCGTCGCGAGCGCGGCGGGATTGATGCGAGAGAACCTCGGCGCAGCACTCACCATTGCAGACCTCGCAGATCACGTGGGATACAGCCGTTTTCACTTCTCGCGGTTATTCTCTGGCGCCACAGGCCTGCCTCCCATGGAGTATCTGGCGGCCTTGCGTTTCGCCGAAGCGAAGCGCCTGCTCCTCACCTCCGACGAGCCTGTGGTGGACGTGTGCGCGGAGGTCGGTTTCTCCTCTCTGTCCACCTTCACCCGCAGATTCCGCGACGCAGTGGGTACGGCTCCCGCAGAGCTGCGCCGCCTTGCCGAAAGTGTCGCGGAGCGGCCGGTGGTTCCGTTTGAGGTAGGTGACCCGCGCCAGCCAAGCCTTCAGGTGCGGCTGGACTTCGGTACAAACGCTGATTCGCGCCTGCGGATGCCCCGCCAAACGTGGATTGGCTGGTATGCCCGCCCGGTCCCCGTCGGCTTACCTGCGGCGGGGGTTCTGCTGAGCGGAGACGGCCCGGTCTCCCTGCCACTTTCCATAGGAAATCCGTGGCTCTTAGCGGTATCCATGCATGCGGACGCGGATCCAGTTGATCAGTTGGCACCCAGCCGCCCGTTGGTCGCAGGTTATCAGGTGCCACTAACCCTGACGCCACACAAGCACGAGTTACCGCCCGGCATCACCCTCCGGTTCACGCCGGCCGATATGCACGGAGTCCCGTTGTTGTCCGCATTGGCTAGCTTGCGCGGCTAGCCGAAACGAATCGTGGGCGCTGGCGGGTGAGGCTGCGTCCGCATAGCTCTGTATAGCTCCGTATAAGGTGGAAGACCCCCGTATACGCACGGCAACTACAACATGCGGAAGTGAGCACCCCATCAGCATCTCACGCCGAACCCTTAGCCCCGCTACAGAACCGCATACTGTAGTAGCTATCCGTATTTGCACGGCTACTACAACATGCGGAGTTATAATTCCGCGATGTTGGCGAAGGAGGCTTCGTCGTCGAAAAAAGAGGGACCCAACACCGCACAATCGGACTAGTCCACACCCACGTTAGGCGATAGATTCAAGGCACATCCGGCGAAGGCCCTACACGAAAGGTGCCGGCGACCGGCCAAGGAAAGGAGCGGATCATGCCCCAACCAACAGGAACGCCAACATGGCTTGACCTTGGGACCAACAAGGCGGCGGCGAGCCGCGATTTCTACCACGAGCTGTTCGGGTGGAACTTCGTGGATCAGGGCGCGGAAGTGGGCCACTATGAGATGGTCCTCAAGGACGGCAACATCATCGCCGGCTTCATGGATATGGCTGGCATGAATGGCCCGGATGGGAACCCGATAACGGATCGGTGGGATGTGTTTCTGGCCGTTGATGACATCGCCGCGCGCGTGGAGCTGGCCAAGGCCCACGGCGCCACCGTCTACTCCGAGCCCATGGAAATCCCCGAATCCGGGCTCATGGCAATCATCGTGGATCCCACGGGCGCATTCATCGGGCTGTGGGAAGCGCGCGGATTCGCCGGCTACACGTTCACGGGCACAGCGGGCACGCCCGTCTGGTTCGAGCTCCTGAGCAAGGATTTCGATACGGCCGTTGCGTTCTACCGGGCCGTTTTTGATTTTGATATCGCGTGGATGTCCGGAGAAGATGAGGGGGCGAATAGGGGCGACGACGGCGAGGCTGTGGGCCAAGACGGCGCTGGGAGCTTCCGCTACGTGACCAATGGTGCCGGTGAGAAGGCGTGCGCGGGAATCCTCGACGCCACTGCGTTTCTGCCACCGGGCGCCTCTTCCTTCTGGCGGGTCTACTTCGATGTGGAGGCGACCGAGCCGGCGCTCGCGAAAGTGCGGGAGCTCGGCGGGCAGATCGTCAGCGAGCCAATGGATTCACCGTTTGGGCGGTGTACCACGATTGCCGATCCTGCTGGGGCGACGCTGGTGCTCAACGCTGGTTCCGAGGCGCTGCAGGGTTGAGGGTCAGTAGGTTTCAAACGTGGTGGTTACAGTAGCGGTGCCTCTCAGTGGCACCATTCTCTCCGCCTCGTCTTGCAGGGCAGCTTTCTGACGGTGAGACACCTCGCCGAACGTCTTGATTGTTAGGGCGAGTCTGTTCCCGGCTTTTCGCGCGCGCCACGTGCCGGTGATCTCGCCATCTTGCAATAGGGCTCCCGGACGGCCAACCGACGTCCAAACGGCTTGCTGGTGCGTCTTTGGCACGATGAGGTCGCGATCAGCTCATCCTCAAGTAGCCCCCACCAATGGTCAGCATCGTTGGTCTGGACTCCGAGCCACGAGGTAAAGGCCGCTGGCGTCGATGGGCCGTAGCAATGAAGGTAACGGCGCAGCAGTTCCGCGCGAGCTGTCTGCGGATCGATCGCAGGGAGAGGCGATTTGACCCACTCGTCGGTCAAGACGAACGGTGCCTTGTTCCCCGCTCTTGCAGCAAAGCACACAACGCCTTGCAGCGCGAGGATACGGAGACAAAAGTGAACGATGGCCTCCCCGAGCGGTTGTCCCTTGGCGTGAGGACCTTCCTCGCCCCACAATCGGCGTTGCTCTGCTGGCAGCTGCCGCGCGATGGCCTGTGCGAGTTCGATGCCTAACTCGTTGATCGGAAGCTTGCGCCCGGTCAGAGCATTCGGGATCTCGGCTGCGGCCAGCTCAACAGCATCGGACAGGCTCAGGCCCACCCGATCCACATCGGGCCCCGCGCCGAGGATAAAATGCCTCAGCGATGCGTCGGTGGGAGGAAGAACCCCGGTGGTAAAGGTCGCGGCGTAAGCTACGGGGATGATGTAGGGGGCGCCACGCATGGACCACGTCCGAAGAAGTGTCCTTTCGTCGTTGAGCGCGGCTTCGAGCCTGCTTGCCGTGGCGCCTTCGGCGCGGGCATCGAGCGAAAGCAGCGCCGATCCGGGCGGACTGTCCTGAACACCGCAACTCCCAGTTGCTTCATCGAGCGCGCCCGCCTTCGCCCGCTCCACGAGGTGATGAGCGGCGAGCCGAAAAGCGATCACCTGTTCCCTCGATACTCGCTCAGCCATGCCCCAAGCGTACAGTCGCACGGCACGTGGTTAAACGCCGAGCGTCGCCTCGCGGGTCCGCAGCATCCGCGGGAAGTATGCTGGGTTGGTATTGGTGATAACGACGACGGGTTTCGCCGCCCTCCTGTCTCCTTGTAGAACTCGATTGCTGGGTTGCGCGGCACCCAACCGAAAGGATAACAACCATGAGTCAGCTCGCGGATTTCCGGCTCGAGACGTACTTTTCGAAGTGGGAGTTCACGGCCCGTTATCATATGGCAGCTTCGGATATGCAGAGCATGAGCATGCGCGAGCTGCTTGCTCTCGCTGATGACGAGGATCGTGATGCCTGGGAGAATTTGTGGCTTGGGTACACAACGAATGAGGGAGATCCGGCGCTCCGTGCCGCCATCGCGGGCATGTACGAACGTGTGGACGCCGATGATGTTGTCTGCTTCGCTGGGGCCGAGGAAGCCATATACCTCGCCATG
Organism: Ancrocorticia sp.; assembly: GCF_052089425.1. Lineage (NCBI taxonomy): Bacteria > Bacillati > Actinomycetota > Actinomycetes > Actinomycetales > Actinomycetaceae > Ancrocorticia > Ancrocorticia sp. The sequence continues at coordinate 59,718 of NZ_JBQCZW010000003.1, forward strand.
CAAGTCCTCCTCAGCTCGCAGGACCATGCCATAGCAATAACGCCGAACTATCAGGCAGCTGAAACCGTGCCGCTATCCCTGTGCGAGGTGACGGGTGTGCCATTGGACGCGGATAATGACTGGGCGCTGGATCTGGATGCAATACGCGCCGCCACTCGATCCAATACGAAGGTCATCTCCGTCAACTTTCCGAACAATCCCACCGGCAAGGTCATTAGCCACGAGGATTTCGCGGCCTTGGTGGCCTTTTGTGAGGAGCGTGGTATCTACCTTTTCAGCGATGAGGTCTATCGCGGTGTGGAACGCGATCCCGCTGCCACCCTCACGCAAGCAGTGGACCTCTCCGAGCACGCGCTTTCGCTGAACGTCACGTCTAAGTCGCTCGGGCTCCCCGGCCTGCGCCTCGGCTGGATTGCGTGCCGTGACCGTGACCTGCTGGACAAGCTCGTCAGAGCCAAGCATTACACCACGATCTGCAATTCTGCTCCCAGCGAGGTACTCGCCCGCATCGCCGTAAAGGCACGTCACGCGATTCTGGCCCGTCAACGGGCGCTGCTGGAACGGAACATCCCTGTGTTCGATACGTTCTTTGCGGAGTTTCCCGAACTCTTCGAATGGCGCGCACCTGATGGCGGGTGCGTCGCGTTTCCGCGTTACATTGGTACCGGCACTACCGAGGAGTTCTGCACCCGCTTGGTCCAAGAGGCCGGTGTCCTGTTGTTACCGCCGAGCATGTACCAGTCCGAACTGGGCCCGACGCCTACGGACCGGTTCCGCATAGGAATCGGCCGCGCAAACCCAGAGGAGGGATTGGCAGTATTCGCAGACTGGCTGCGAGCGAATAGGTGACGCTTCGCCGCAGACACTGTTGAATCACCCGCACGAACTCTCGTTCTGTGCCGACAAATCTGCCGCGGAACCGATGAGATTATCCGCGGAACGTGACGAGTGTGGGATTAGGAATCTCCGCTGCGGATCCCTCGCCCACGCTGAACCAACAGTGCGAGACCACCGGCAACGGCTCCCCACAGGGCATTGGTTGTCAGGATGGGGATGATCGCAGCCGGATTTGCTATCGGGCCTTGCAGCTGCCCTGAGAGAATCGGCGAAAGAATGGCACTGAGAATGATCGCGAACACGGCGTAGGTTAGCCCCGCCAATACGAGTGTCGCAACAGGGCGTTCGACCCTGCTCATCCCCACGATGAGCACCCAGATCACCGAAACAACAAGAGTCATGGTGATGGGGAGTGCAGGAGAAGTTCCTCCGCTCAGCTGGTTGCCAACGATTCGCGAGACAGGGCGGATCATTGCGAGCGCACCCAAAAATGTGATGAGCGGCCAATTCAGTGATTGATGAATGTTCATGGTTCTCACCATAGGAACGCGCCGTCCCCAGCACATCCGTACAGAATCTCGTTCGCTACCGATACGCATCGCGATTCTCATACGTTCAGAAGCGACACAAGGTATCGCTCGGGGACTCATGCCGCGTTGCCGCACCACCCGGTAGGCTCATGGCTATGGGTGAGGGAGTATCAGGCGTTGGAGAGTGGCGGGGTGCCTCTCGCAGCGAATCATCCCGTGAACCCCATGTACCCAGCGAATCCAGTGAATCGGGCGCCTCCACCCAACCGTGGATCATGGATGCAATGCTGGGATTAATCGTCACGCTAGCTCTTGCCCTCATCATCGCCACAGGAGAAGGTGGTGGGCGAACCCCGGATCCCATTGCCTATCTCTTCGCCGCCGTATTCGGCGCCCTCATGCTTGCTCGCCGCTGGGCACCGCGCACAGTCCTCACGTTGAGCGTCTTGGGAATGTTTGGGTATTACATTCTGGATTACCCGCCTATCGGCGTGGCGATTCCGGTGGTTGCTGCGGTGTTTTCCGCAGCTGAAGCGGGCCTCCGATTATGGCCGGTAGGGGCTGCCTTGCTGACCCTCACCGTCTCCCTGTACTTCCGCGTTCGCGAGGGAGGAGAAGCGCTTGGCTTCCTGCTCGGATACGAATCAGTCACGAACATTGCCCTGTTCTCCGCGGCAATCGCGCTTGGATACGTCGTGCGCGCTCGTCGCACCCAGGAGACCCAACAAGCCGAAATCGCCCGCCTGACGGAAGCACAGCTAGTTCGCGAAATGGAATTGCAGATTCAGATCGAACGGGAACGCATTTCGCGCGAACTACACGATACTGTGGGCCACACCCTCTCCGTCATCTCGCTTCAAGCCGGAGTTGCCGCGGAGGCCGTTGGACCAGAGGATGGGGCCGCGAATGAGGCGATTGGCGTGATCCGAACGGTGAGTGCGAAATCGCTGGGTGACCTCCGCGCGATGGTCCGAATTTTACGTTCGAAAGATAACGACGACGACGGCACCCGCCGCCCCCAGTCCCTTTCTTCCATTCAGGAGTTGGTTGAAACGGCTCAGCTCGCAGGAGTTGATGTGGCGGTTATGATCACCGCAGATCCCTCACAGCTTGCCGATCCAGTTGATACTGCTGCCTATCGCATTATCCAAGAGTCAATCACCAACATCGTCCGCCACGCAGGGGCCACAAAGGCGAGCGTGGAGGCGAGCATTCAACATGAACGCCTCCAGCTCGCGATCACTGACAATGGCCGTGGAGGTGACCGGGACATGAACGCACCCGCAAGCGGCCAGCGAATGGGATTTGGCATTGCAGGCATGACTGAGCGAGTCAGATTGCTCGGCGGATCACTGAGCACTCGATCCGTTCCGGGCGAAGGCTATGTTGTTGCGGCGAGTATCCCAGTGAGGCTTTCATGATTCGTATTGTCCTTGTTGATGATCAGGAACTTGTGAGAGCCGGCTTGAGAACTCTGGCTGAACACGATGGCGATATTCACGTGGTTGCCGAAGCCGCTAATGGCAGCGATGGCGTTGCGGAGGTGCGCCGCTACAGGCCCGATGTGGTTCTCATGGACATCCGTATGCCGAAGATGGATGGGATTGTGGCTACCCGTGAGATCGTGGATGATCTCGCGCTGACCGGAGTCCGGGTGGTGGTACTCACCACCTTCGACGAAGATGAGGACATTCTGGCTGCCATCAGGGCAGGTTCGGTCGGCTATCTCCTCAAAGACATTGCTCCACATGACTTGCGGGCTGCGATTCGAGCAGCGGCAACTGGCGATGCTCTGCTTTCCCCCGCGATTACTCGCAAGGTGATGAGCGCTTTGGCGGGAGGCCCCACTGGCCGAACCCGCCCGCATCTTCTCGAACCCTTGACTGAGCGTGAACGCGAGGTCCTCACACGCGTTGGACTGGGAGAATCGAACGATGAAATCGGGGCGAGCCTGTACATTAGCCCCGCCACGGCTCGCACGTACGTGAGCCGGCTCCTGAGCAAGCTTCAGGCACGTGATCGCTCGCAGCTAGTTATTCTCGCTTACGAGTCAGGATTGATCACCCCGGGGAATGCGGGCTAATCCGCGTTGCGGCGTGGCGTGTGCAGCAATGGATGTTGAGTGCTCAACTACGCCGTCCAAGCTGATACGGTGAACGTTGTGCTAAATGAGGTGTACCCGTATGATGCCCTGCTGATCTGCTCGTTTGGTGGGCCAAACAAGACAGACGATGTTGTTCCTTTCTTGAAGAATGTGACCAGAGGGAAGAACATCCCCGACGATCGCCTCGAGGAAGTGGGCCAGCACTATTACGGCTTTGGTGGCAAGAGCCCAATTAACGAACAGAATCTCGCGCTGGCCGCCGCGCTGCGTGCCGAATTTGAGCGCCGCAGTATCGCCCTTCCCGTGATCTGGGGTAATCGCAACTGGCACCCATACACGGTGGATACATTACGTTCGGCTGCAGCCTTCGGCGCGAGGCGCGTCCTCACTCTCGTGACAAGCGCCTACGCCTCATACTCCGGCAGTCGCCAGTACCGCGAACACCTCGCGGCCGCGCAGGAAAACCTCCACATCGATATCCTTCGCCCGTTCTTCAACTCGCCCGGCTTCGTGCGATCCAACGCCGATGCGATTATCGAGGCGCTCGAGCAATTGCCCGGCGGCCCGGCCGGCGCCCACATCGTGTACGTCACCCACTCGATCCCCGTCACCATGCAGAAGGCGTCGGCCGTTACGGGGCCTGGATACCGTGAGCAGCACGAGGATGTGCGCGCCACAGTAGACGGGCTACTTGCCGACCGCTTCGGGCATCGCTTCGATTCCAGTTTGGCATTCTGTTCCCGTTCAGGCGATGGTGTTGTCCCTTGGCTGGAACCGGACGTGAATGATCGCATCGAGGAGCTGGCAGCCGCGGGCACCAAGAAGATCGTGATTGCGCCCATCGGCTTCGTATCCGACCATATGGAGGTTGCCTTCGATCTGGATATCGAGGCTATGCAAACAGCATCCCGGTTGGGAGTGGCTGCCGCCCGAGCAGGGACCGTGGGTGTACGCCAGCCTTTCATAGCCGGTATTGCGGACATGGTGATGGAACGGGCTGCGCGGGAAAGGGGCGAAGAGGTTCCGGCGCCCACGCTTGGCGCGCTGGGTGCCTTCCCGGATGTGGCTCCTCCGGGCAGCTGCCGCATGCGCTTCGGCGAGGTCACCGGCATACCAGTTCTGGCTGGCGAACAGGACTAGGACCTGAGCGCAAACAGCCCGTTGGGTGCACCGCCCTTGACTCACCGAATACACCAGATACATGGAATACACCAGATACACCAAATGCACGGAACGCAACGGAGAGGAAGTAATCCACGATGACTCAGGAGAAGATCCCCGTGATTGACCATTCAGCAGTGGCAGAAGAAATCAACGAATCCATCAACTACACGATGTATGCCGTGTTTCGAGAGGATCGCACCCAACGGGCTCCTGGCACCCAAGCTGCTGAAGCAATCCTCAACCGCCTTGCCGCCATCAACGGCCTAACGATCCGCGGCTGGTACAACATCTCGGGCTTTCGCGCGGATGCGGATGTCCTCCTGTGGCTCCACGCGCCACAGGTTGAATCCTTACAGGCTGGCTACCGAGTAATTCTTGAAGAATCTGCCGGCCGCCTTGCCCCCACATGGTCCTCGGTCGGAGTGCACCGCGCAGCGGAGTTCAACCGTGCCCACGTACCGGCGTTCCTCGCGGGCGAAGAACCGAAGCAATACCTGTGTGTGTACCCGTTCGTGCGTTCGTACGATTGGTATCTGTTGCCTGACGCCGAGCGCCGCCAGATGCTCCGCGATCACGGCATCGCCGCCAGCGGCTATCGCGATGTTCTAGCCAACACTGTCTCCTCCTTCGCGTTAGGGGATTACGAATGGCTGCTGGCCTTCGAAAGCGATGATCTGACGCGCATAGTCGATCTCATGCGGGATCTTCGCGCCACCGAGGCCCGCCGCCACGTCCGCGAAGAAGTCCCATTCTTCACTGGCCCGCGTGCCAATGCCGGGGAACTCCTACGCCGCGCGCTCGCGGCATAGGAAACGGGTCTTCTCGCTGCCGGCGGCAAGCAGTCTCGGGCTGGCGACCTTCTGGTAGAGGCCCCGTGTACTCTTAGGCCATGCTGAGACTCTTGACCGCTTTCATGAGTGGCGCGGGCCTTGCCGCCGCAGCCTTCCACCTTGCTACGGGGGATGCCCGGTTCGCTTGGGTATGGATCACCGCGATCATCGTGGTGCCCCTGATGCCGATTTTTGCCGCGACGATTCTATACGTGCGAAAGGGCTCAGCCGGTTTCGCGCAGGTACTTCAGGACGGCAACGCCCGTGGCCACAGTTCCGGCCACGGAGCTTCTCTCGATCCCGAGTGGCAGACCAGCTCCGAAATCGTCGCACCCTCGCTTGCCTCCCAAGGAAGCGCGTGGGACACGGGGTCGGACCGCCCACGCCAGATACCGGCCACACCCAGCACTGCCCCAGGGCGTGGCTGGAAAGTATTTAGCTCCGGCCTCCTGTTCCTCGTTGGTGTCGCGGTAATTTTGCTACCCGTAATTGACGATTTTCGGGATGGTATCAGCGTTTTTTGACGCGGACTGCGCTCTGATTCCGGACTTGGTGGACGTGTATGAGGTTCGGGCTGTCGGATAGCCGTGGCAGAATCTCCCACATGAGCACAGCAAGCCAGCGCCGCAGGATTTCTCAGCTACGCCTGCTGGCGCAACGGCTGGTTGGTGAGCCGTGGGAAACCGCGGCAGAGGCGGCACGCGCCATGATGTGCATGCAAGGGCAGGACTGGGCCGGTGCGCTACTTTCCTTGGCGCTGCGCACGCGGGCGCGTTCTGTGGGGGAGGTTCGCGAGGCATTCGATGCGGGCCTGATCGTGCGCTCGTGGCCACAGCGCGGCACGCTCCACGTGGTTCCGGCCGAGGATATTGGCTGGTACTTGAAACTCACCGCGCAGCCGCGCTTGATGGGGCAGGAAAAGCGCCGGATGGATCGCGGGATCACGGCGCACCACATCGACAAGGTTCGCGATCTAACGGTGACTCTCCTACATGTTGGTGGCCCGGGCCGTGAGGCTGGGCGCAGCGGCGAAAAGGCAGGTGGTAGCCGGGGGAGCGACGATGTAGAGCGTGCACACGGCGTCTCCAGAGACGCTCTGATCGCGTGCTGGGAGGAAAACGGCGTGCCTTCGGGTAACGGATGGGGCTACTACCTTCTGCATCACCTGTGTGTCGAGGGGACTCTGGTGCAGGGACCGATTGGGGTTGATGGCAAGCAGCTGTTTGTCCTCGCGGAGGAATGGATCCAGCATCCGCGTGCGTTGGGCCGCGTAGATGCCGCTCATGAAGTCGTGGCGCGCTATCTGGCCTCGCACGGGCCGGCTTCGCGCAAGGACATCAACTGGTGGAGTCAGCTTCCGCTCAGGGAGATCGATCAAGGTATTGAGGCATGTTCTGCTGAGCTGACTGGGATCGATGTTGATGGGGAGACATACTGGGTTTACAACTCGGTGATGGAACGTGCCGAGGCCATTGGATCGGCTACGCTCAGCCGTTCCCTTCTTGCCCTGCCAGGATTCGACGAACTCATCTTGGGGTATGGCAGTAGATGGATGACCATTCCCGCGGAGCACGCTCAGGATCTAGTCCCGGGAAACAATGGTGTATTCCGTAAGTCGATCATTCAGGGCGGCACCGCCGTGGGCTTTTGGCGTCCTGGGGCCACCAAACCGGCCAATACTGGGAAGCTAGCTGACGGTAGGGGATTCCGGGAGCCGGGGGCCACTAAACAGGCTCAAGCTAAACCGGGCAAGATGGCGGTGCCCACTGCTCCTAGCGAGTCCGCTCAGAAGTCCATTTCCGCAACGCCGGTTCTTGAGCTTTTCAAAGAACCAAGCCCGGCACTCTCGCGGCGCTTAGAGAACACCTTTGCGAGACTGCCAATATGAGCCTCTAGGATGGAGCCATGACGCACGTATCCCATCCTCAGGACCAGAGTGCCCGCGCCACAATACTGAAGAACCTTGACGCCCTCCCGCAGATTCTCGTGGTATGTACGGGTAACATATGCCGATCGCCTATGGGTGAAGTGGTGCTGAGGGAGCGGCTCCATGAGGCGGGTCTCGATGAGTACAGTGTTGCCAGCTGTGGTGTCTCGGACGAAGAATCCGGTGGTCCGATCTATCCTCCGGCGGCCGCAATGTTGCGGGAGAATGGCTATCCAGTGCCTGTTCGCCGGGCGCACCAAGCAACACCGGCTGAGCTTACTGAATCTGGCCTGATTCTTGCTATGACTGTGGGCCATGCGCGGGCGCTGCGGCCTACTCTTGAGCGCCTCGGCGTTCCGCTCGAACGAGTTCACTTGTGGCGGGAGTTTGACGGGACGGCCCCGATTGCATCGGAAGGCTGCTATCTCCCGGGCGGGGTTCTTGCCGGCGGGCAGAACAAGCACAAGCGCTCGCGGGGGTACTCGGACTACTACTCCTCGGAAGGCACCTACGATGTGCCCGACCCGTGGTATACGCGAGATTTTGACGCGACTCTGGATGTTGTGGAGGCCGGCGCTGCTGGAATCGCCCGGCTTCTCGATCCTCAGTAGGGGTGCGACAAGCCGATAGTCCCAACCCAGCTCCGTATACGGTGTGCGCCGTGCATATTGCACAGTGGCTACAGCATACGGAATTGAAGCCAAGATGCGGTGCCTTGTCGGACGGGGATATAGCGACTGAGTTCCCTATGTGGTGTGCGCCGTGCATATCGCACAGCGGCTACAGCATACGGAATTGAAACCCGCATATGGCCCCGAAACAGTGGCATCGGCGATTGCCAAGCGGGTGGCGGCGTACACGCTGCCACGGTCACAAGGAAGGCGGCTAGGGCAAAAGCCTAGCCGCCTTCCTTGCTTTACTTATGTGCTGTGCGCAGCGGTAAAGCCGCGCTACTACTCCATGGCCGCGTTACCGGCGTCCTGAGCGTCCTGCAGGCCCTTCGCCAGATCATCGGATCCGAGGAAGAGGTCGGCCAGCGGCGGGGTGTACGCGTTGGTGCCGGCGTCAACGGCCGGGCCCACGGGTGGGCGGGCAGTATCGCCCTTGGCGGCCTCGATGAACGGGGTCACGTCAACACCCTGCTCGTCCCAGTAATCCACGTAGCCCTGCTGAGCGTCAACGGCGCCGGGGAAGGAGATGCCCTGATCGGCGAGTGGGGCTTGACCCTCTGCGGAACCAAGCCACTTCATGACTTCGATTGTGGCATCTTCGTTCTCAGTGTTGGCGTTGCCAACAGCAACCACGCCGTGCACGGTTCCCACGCGGCCTTCAGGACCCTCGATCATGGGAGCGATGCCCCAGTTGATGTCGGTGGCGCCTTCAGCGATCTGCGGGAGGCTGTAGGGGCCGGACTGGAACAGGGCCAGCTTGCCTTGGTTGAACAGGTCGCGGGAAAGATCACCGTTGGTGTTGGTGTCCGCCGCGGAGGGTGCCACGTTGTACTCGTTGATCAGGTCAATGAGGTAGCCGAAGGACTCCACGCCCTCCTCTGAAGCGAAGGCAAATTCGTCAGTATCCTCATTTTGGAACTGCGCACCGTTCTCTGCTAGCCACGGCAGGTACATGGCTTGCATGTCCGCCTGCGCGTTCAACCCGTAGGTGTCAACGCTGGATGCATCGAAATCGGCGGAATCAGCCGTGTTCCCGTTGGAATCAGTGGTGAGCTGTTGAAGTGCTGGGAGTAGCGTATCGCCATCTCCGGCCCCCGGCGCCCACGTCAGATCCTCTACGTCAATGCCCGCAGCATCCACGAGATCCTGATTGTAGAACAGGGCGATTGAATCCCAGAGCTGGGGAACGCCCCACAGGCTGCCGTCGCGCGTGTACAGGTCAACAACGGACTGCTCCCACTCGTCGTGATCGTCGCTAATTGCTTCGCTCACGTTGATCAGGCTGCCGTTATCCGCGTACTGGGCAACGTTCGAGGAGTTGACGAGGAACACATCGGCCATATCGCCAGAGTTGATGTCCAGCGGGATACGGCTCCAGTACTCGGACCATGGGACAACGTCCACGTTAACTTCGATGTTGTCATTCTGCTTCTCGAATTCCGCAAAGGAATCCTCGTAGGCGGGAGCGGCAACATCGTCCCATAGGCGGAAGGTAACCGTCGTCTTATCTCCCGAGGAAGATTCGTCGCCCCCACCGTTATCGCTGGCGGGCGAGCAGGCGGCCAGCACCATGGCGATGCTTGCGGCAGTAGCCGCCGTCAGCGCGAAACGCTTCGGCTTCATAGTGTCTCCTAGTGTGCGTATGTACCGCGGCCGTGACGGCGCGATAGTGTCCATGTTGCTCAGCTTAATAGGGGGCCGGGGTATTGCACCAACAT
>NZ_JBQCZW010000003.1:69598-75255 GCF_052089425.1 Ancrocorticia sp.
GCGGCCATGACCAGCGTCCAGTTGCCCGAATGCTGGGTTTGCAGGGCCGAGGTGGCCACAGTCAGCACGTTCCATTCCTTGCCGGGCGCGATGATGGAGGGCCACAGGAAGTTGTTCCACTGGGTCACCACGGTGATGAGGAATAGAGTGGCCAGAATCGGCTTGTTCATTGGGAGAACGATGGACCATAGGCTCCGCCACTGCCCGGCACCGTCCAGCTTGGCAGCATCCAGAACTTCTTGAGGAACTGCTTGGAAGTTCTGTCGGAGCAGGAAGATGGCGTAGGGCGAACCCAGAACGAAGGGCACAACCAGTCCGGCAAAGGTGTTACGCATCCCCACCTGCGAGACCATGGAGTACAGCGGGATCATGAGAACGATGGGTGGAATCATGAGGGTGGCGATGTAGGCCCAGAAGATGAGTTCGCGCCCAGGGAACTGGAGGCGGGCAAACGCAAACGCTGCCAGCACGGAGAAGACCATCTGTCCAACGGTCAGCACGGCAACCACTTGGATCGTGACAACCAGTGGGACGATGAAGTTGTTGGAGGGGTTGAACAGCGCCGTGAAGTTATCGAGCGTCAACGGATCGGGAAGCGCGAGCGGCGGTTCGCTGGAGAACTGGTGAGGGGTTTTCAGGCTGGTCATGACCGAGAACAGGAACGGTACCAGCATGAGCAAGGCGCCAACCGCCAAGAACACGTAGGTGAGGATCACCGAGAACCACCAGCGCGGGGTCCGGTGTGTATTTTGCCGGACGATCGGGGTGGCAACTGTGGGCGGCGCGTCAACGGCCGGTAGTGTGGCCGGTTCCGTGGAGCCGGAATCGCGGTGGCCGGGGTTATGGGCTGCTTGGCTCGTAACACTCATTCTTTGTTCCTCCTCTCAGTCCAACTCGTACACGGTTCGCTTGGAGAAGTATCTCTGTTGCAGGAAGGTAATGGCCAAGATGATGATCAGCAGGATGACTGCCATGGCCGAAGCCCGCCCAAGCTGGTTCCCTCCGCGGAATGCCGTCTGATAAATGTGTGCGGCGATCAAGTCAGTGGTGCCACCGGGATACCCGGGCTTCCCGTCCGTTAAGCCGTACACCAGATCGAAGGCTTGGAACGAAGATATGAACGTGGTGATCAATACGAAGAACGTGGTGGGCCGCAACATCGGTAGATACATCTTGGTCAGCAGCCGGAAAGATCCGGCTCCATCCAACTTTGCGGCTTCGATAAGCGATGTTGGAATGGACTGAAGCCCGGCAAGGTAGAACAGGGAAATGTATCCCACGTTCTGCCACACGTACACGAATGCAACCATGGGTAGGGCTAAGTTGGTGTTGCTCATCCACTCAATCCGCGTGCCGATGACGGAGTTAATGAGACCGTTCGATGGGTCCAGCATCCAACGCCATACGATTCCCAGTGTCAGAGGCGCGCATACCCAGGGCAGCACATACATGAGCTGCAAGAACGTGGAGCCCGGGAGCCTGCGATTCAGCCCGATCGCGATGAACAGCCCAACGAATATGGCGGTAGGCAGAGCCATCGCCGTGAATGCCACGGTTACGATAAGTGACTTGGTGAAGGAATCCCCGCTGAAGAGCCACTGGTAGTTGTCCAGCCCAACGAAGCTTGGATCGGAAATGAGGTTCCAGTTGGTCAGTGAGATAACGAAAACCAGCAGGAACGGAACGATAAGAAAAAGCCCCACTCCGATGAGTGAAGGACTCAGCATGAGGTACGCAGTCAGGCTTTCTTTCCTGCGCCGCGTACGCAGGGTCTTGCGCTGGACACCGCCTACTTGGACCCCGCCAGTGTGGACGCCGTTTTCCCGGGCCTCGCCTCCTCGGGTTGCGCTTGCCGTCTGAATCTCAGCCACATCCACCTCATATTCACTCAAACCCATAATCTACCCACTTCAGCCCGCCACGTCTGTGGCGGCCATTACCGGAGAGTTGCACGCGCCCTAAGCATCGAAGGGAAACAAACGGAAAGATTTCTCGCCTGACAGTGGAGTAACAGCCCTAAAATGGCGCTGGTCCACCGTGAGGAGATCGCAGGTGCGGTAGTCCTGCGCGTGCACGACGAGCGTTGCATCGGTTAATCCAAGTGGGAATTCGTCATACTCTCTAGCCACGCTCGCTGAGCGAACAGCGATGTTGTGGTCAAAGGGTATAACTGTCATCGTCTCCAGCACGTCGTCTAGCACGATCCCACGAGCGTGTTTGCCGAGGCGCGTTGCAACGAGGTGATCTAGTTCTGCAAGCACGAGAGCTGGCACCCAGAGTTTTTCGCTGAATCCGGTCAGGTACCTACTAACGGCCACATGGTGCGCATCTGCGCGGTCGTAACAGGCATAGATTGCGCCCGTATCAGCAATAAGGGTCACGTTATTCCACTCCGAATCCAGTGGCAGTGAGGATATCGTCCACGTCAGCTGAGGTAGTAGATGTCCCACTGTCGAATAGGCCAAACCGTATTTCGCCTGCAGTCTTACCCTTGCCATGCAGTTTTTCTGTCAGAGCTTCGCGGATAAGGTCGGATTCGCTGCGCCCGTCCGCCTCGGCACGCGCTTTAAGTGCAGCCTTGAGCTCCTCGGGAAGATAAATCGTTGTTCGCACCATACCTCCACTCTATGCCATACATGTATGGCACCTCTAGAATGTGCATTACGACCATTTCCGATCTCACGCAGCCGGCGCCTTCGTGTCATACCACGTGATGAGGTAATCCGAATCGAAATCGGGGCAGCATTTGGCGCAGGATACCGGCGTTCTCCGAAGCCTGTGGCGCGTAATCACGTGACCGTTGGGGCAGTACCCGACGTAACGGGTCGGCAGCTCAGGACCCCCGCTCAAGGTGGCGGTTGGCGTTCCCCCGATCCGGAGAGCTTTGGCTTTCCACACGGCGTCGTGATTGTGCCTAGGCCCTGCTAAGACGTGCGCAATTTCGTGGAGGACAACCTGATGAATGTATTCTTCATCCGCTAAAAGGGTGATTGGCGTAGAGAGGCTGATTGTGGAGGTGGTGAAGGAGGTCATGCCAGCTCGGCGCCGGGCATGATCAAAGGTAATGTTCCATTCGTGGAGCCCATGTGAATCCATGAGTTCACGAGCAAGGCGGTGAGCGCTGTAGAGTTCCATGCCGCCAGTCTATTTCCCGCCTCCACCACGTTTGGCCGCTCCGCCCAGTAGTCTTGGAACCATGACGGCACAGGTCCCAACGCACGCACAGTCTCAACGGCTGCCAGCCGGCGCGTGGGTTCCCGCGGAACGCGATGGCCTCCCACTGTGGGATGCGGGCCGCGGCAGATCCGTTTCCCGCGATTCGGCGGTGCATGAGGTGGATGTGCTGGTGATCGGCGCCGGGCAGGCGGGCCTCGCGATGGCATACGAACTTGGCCGGCGCGGGTTTTCCGGTTACGCCCCACAGGAGGAATTCTCTGGACAGCGTTCCAGTCGCGGCACCTACCTTGTTCTGGATGCTGAGAACAGGCCCGGCGGTGCGTGGCAGCACCGGTGGCCCAGCCTGACGATGGGGAGGGTGAACCATATCGCCGATTTGCCCCACTTTCCCGCGGAAAAAATTGAACCTTCGGAGCGCGCCTCCGAGTGGGTGACCACCTATTTCGGAGATTTTGAGGATACCTTCGACCTTCCGATCTTCCGTCCGGTGATGGTCACGGGAGTTTTTGACGACGACGGCGAAGCCCCCGCCCCACACCGCCTCCTGACAGTCTCAACCACTGCCGGAACCTTCGCCGCAAAGGTGATCGTGAACTGCACCGGAACGTGGACCCGACCGTTCATTCCCCACTATCCGGGCATCGGGAGTTTCCGCGGTATGCAGTTCCATTCGCAAAGCTTCCCAGGATCGCGAGCATTCGAGGGCAAGCGTGTAGTGGTTGTTGGCGGCGGCTTGAGCGCACTTTCCCACCTTGACGATCTGGACCACGGGGCAAAGAAGATTCGGTGGGCCACGCGAACGCCACCGCGATGGAAGAACGAAACGTTGGGCGGCCCGGGGCTCAGCCCCGAGGCGGGTATGGGAGTGGAGGAACGCGTGCGCGCGCGAGTGGAAGCTGGGCTGGCACCGCTGCCGGTGGTTGCGGAAACTGGGCTGCCAGTCACTGACTTCACGCAGTCACTGAAGGAACGGGGCCTCACCAAGCGTTGGCCAATGTTCTCATCGATAGAGGTTGATGGTGTGCGGTGGGATAACGGCGATTTCTGGCAGGCGGATGCCATTGTATGGGCCACGGGATTTCGTCCTGAGCTCCGTCACTTTTCCTCACTTGGTATTCGCTTGTCCGGGGGCGGTATCCTCATGGATGGAACACAAGTGGTAGCAGATCCGCGAATTCACCTTATTGGCTACGGGCCAAGCGCCTCGACCGTTGGGGCGCGGTGGGCCAGCCGGAAAGCTGCCGCGGGAATCTTGACATACCTTGGGAGTTGATGGTGCCTTCTATTAATCTGGTCCAACAGATTTCGCTTGAAGGGGCGGTACCCGCAGATCGGAATCTGGATCACTTGCGCAGGATTGGTACTGGCCTCTTTGTGGGATCAGTTGTGGGGACAATAGGAACCGTATTGTTTGCTGATCTAGATCTGACGCAGGGCAATTTTTGGGTTGTTCTGGTTGTCATGATCATCGTGGCGCTGGTGTGTCTGTTGCCGTGGGCTATGCATTTTCCGCCAATGAAGCCTATTCCGGTTGTGGCACGCACGCTCGGCACTGATGAAAGCCCGGAGCAGCGATACGTGCAGCGAGGCGGCGCCCAGCAAGGACTACTGGTTCCCGTGGTTGTGCATCCGCTTGATGGCTCGCCGAACTTCAGGTCCATCATTCTCCTCCGTGATGCGGACCCGGCTGAACCGAGGGATCCGGTTGTTGGCAGCCTTCTGGCCCTCCAACAGAACGAAGAGGGGATGGGAGAACTTTCGAATGTTGAGACGGTGAGTGCTCAGCAGCAACGAGTGATCGACCAGCTGACAAGGCACCCCAAGCAGCTGTCAAACGATGCCCCGATTTTGCCGATGCGCCGGGGAACAATGGAACGTCACCCGTGGTGGGCTGGCCTCCAATGGTGGGGGTCGATTGCGGCTGGCGTCCTCGCTTCTGTTGCCGTGGTGCTCTTGTTGGCAGGTTAAAAGTGCGGACGTAGTGTGTGTTTGAGACTAAAGTCCGTATGATGAGGTCAACGATAGCCCGCACAGGCGGTGATGACACCGTGTGGGAATACCGAATCTGAAGGGCCCTTCATGAGTGAGAACAACGGATCGGCTTGGCCTAATCAGGGTGGCCAAGGCGGAAACGGACAACCATCGCAGCCCGGAAATGGGCAACAGTACCAGCCAAGTGGCGATGCTTTTGGCCCGCGCCCTACGGACCCTTTTTCGTCCGCTCCTAGCGCGTCCTCGGCACCTAACTCCACCCAGCAGTACGGCCAGAGTCCGTATGCTGCGCCGGGTCAGCCTGGCCAATACGGTCAGAGCCAACCCGGTCAATATGGGCAGGGGCAGTTTAGTCAAGGGCAGCCGGGTCAATATGGCCAAGGTCAGTTTAGCCAAGGACAGTATGGCCAGCCCCAGTACGGTCAGGGCCAGCAGCCGGGCCCCTTTGGTCAGGGACCCAACGGGCCATCAGGCCCATTCGGCCCCGG